>JAGBEM010000026.1 GCA_017936985.1 Oscillospiraceae bacterium | reverse complement strand
TGTCCCTTTTCTGTTGTGCGGAAAGGAGCCGAACATGGCAGGAAAAGGACAAAAAAGAAAAGACAAAGACAGAATCGTTTTGAGAACCGGCGAAAGCCAGCGCCCCAACGGAACCTATGATTACCGCTGGACCGGACGGGATGGCAAGCGCCATGTGGTGTATGCCAAGACCCTTGAGGAACTGCGGGAGAAGGAAGCCCAGGTAGAGAACGATAAATTCCAGGGCCTGAAAGCGGAAGCCCGGAATGTGACCATCAATGAGATGTTTGACCTGTGGTGTCAGGTGAAGCGGGGATTAAAGAATAATACCTTCGAGAACTACAAGTATATGTACAATCTGTTTGTTCGACCCAACTTTGGCAAGCACCGGATCTCCACTTTGAAGAAATCCGATGTGAAGCGGTTTTACAATCAGTTGGTAGACGAGCGGAATGTGCAGGCATCTACGGTGGACACGGTACATACTGTGCTGAATCAGGTTCTTCAGATGGCGGTGGATGATCGGTATATCAGTAACAACCCCTCGGATGGAGTTCTGAAGGAACTGAAGAAGTCCCATGTGTTCAAAACGGAGAAGCGCAGGGGATTGACCAAACCGGAGCAGGAACTGCTGCTGAACTATTTGAGATCCCACCATGTTTACGGGCACTGGTATCCCATCTTTGCGGTGATGATCGGAACCGGCCTTCGGATTGGTGAAGTTGCGGGACTGCGGTGGTGCGACATTGATCTGGATGAGGGCATCATTGATATCAACCACACTCTAGTGTACTACGATCACAGAGATCCCGGTGGCAAGAAGGGCTGCTATTTCAATGTGCATACCCCGAAGACCAGCGCCGGTGTCCGGCAGGTTCCGATGTTGGGGTTTGTGAAAGAGGCGTTCCTTATGGAGAGAGAATACCAGCAGCTCATTGGATTGAAGTGCAAAGTAACGATTGATGGTTACACAGATTTTATCTTCCTCAACCGGGACGGCGGTACATTCTACCAGGGATCGTTGAACAAGACGATTCGCAGAATTATTCGAGACTGTAATGACGAAGTGCTGATGAAAGGTGAGGACAATCCCGTTCTTCTTCCGCACTTTAGCTGCCACTCTTTGCGGCACACATTTACAACACGGATGTGTGAGGCGGGAGTGAATGTCAAAGTCATTCAGGACACCCTCGGACATGCGGATATTTCCACCACACTGGGGATTTATGCCGATGTAACCAGGGAATTTAAGAAGCAGGAATTTGCGGGATTGGATGACTTCTTTCAGGGACAAAGAAGTCAGGCAGTACCGGAAAAATGTTGACACGGACCCTGTGTGGCTTATAATTGACGAAAGGCCGATTGCGTCGTAAAAAACGCCGCATAAGCCTATTAAGCCATGGCGTAAGCCAATGAAAACATCTTGCACAAAGGGTTGCGTAGATTTATGTGGCGGAAAAGTTTTGAAACTGTCCGAAATATAGAGTTATGTAGAACTTTGTGGGCTTATGTGCGTCGAAGCACCCAAATCCCCACAATGAAACCCACTGCCGAGAACTAATCGGAAAAGTGCTAGAGCCGCAACGGCTTTTCTAATCGCACGGTTACTTCAAATTACATCTTTACATCAAACTTACATCAAATGATGCAAAGACGAAACAGAATAGGACAGTGCTCAATAATGACATGAATCCCCGGTTCGAAAGAATCGGGGATTTTTATGCCCTGTGGAGCGAAAGCTATTTTTAGTGTCAAAAACGAAGGAGGCATCAAAGATCGCTTTTCTATTGGCTGCAAGAGTTAATTCCGTAAAACT
This sequence comes from Oscillospiraceae bacterium, assembly GCA_017936985.1. Next base: position 5,607 of record JAGBEM010000026.1, on the reverse strand, counting down.
ACAACAGTGATGGAAGGCTTTGGCAATGTGTGGCAGATCATCGGTAATATCAGCACTGCGGAGCAGACTATGTCCATGGATATGACCGCAAGAGAAGACTTCGCCTCCAAGCAGCGGGGGTATCGCATCGGTGTGGATGATTATATGGTCAAGCCCATTGATCTGGACGAGTTGTTCCTGCGGATCGGTGCATTGCTGCGCCGGGCCAAAATCGCAAGCTCCAGAACACTGGAGGTTGCCTATATTGTCTATGTTCTGGCGTTTTACACATTGACCGTTGTGACGATCTTTTCATAATTTTATGAATCACCCTATAAAGTGACCGGGCAGTTGACGAAATGGCAACTGCCCGGTTTTGCTGGATATATCAGCGCAGACGTTTATGATATACGAAGATATGAATTGCCATAAAGAAGACGGCGGCAATGGAAAAGACTTTGTGCAAAAGCAGGATAACAGGATACTGATCCAGGATCACACCAAACAGGCCGGAAGCAAATGCCACGATCACAAGAGCCAGCAAAAGATATTTTATAGTCCCCAGTTTTTGGCGGAAGACGATGGTATGGACGACGCTGAGCAGCAGGAAAATACAGGATGCCAGCTTGTGGATATGCACGCCGGTCAGGGGCACCAGGATGGTGACAATAAAACTAATGAGCAGCGCAAAGTTCAGTGCTTTTTTCATACCGCGGCGGCCTCCTTCTGCGTTGCGGGAATGGTTTTGACACCCCAGATAAAGTAAATGATATGGAACAGCCAAACACCGCTCAGGACGGCACAGCCTACGACCACATCCTTCAGGGCCATCATGGTGAAGCCAATGGACATCAGCAGCGTTACCGTCACCATGACACGGAGCTTGGTTTTCCAGGTCATGCCCTTGCCGGCGACATAGCTTTCCAAATTTTCTTTATAAAGTCTGGTGTTAATGAACCAGGTGTGCAGTTTTTGGGAGCTGCGGGCAAAGCAGAAGGCAGCCAGCAGCAAAAACGGGAAGGCGGGGAGCATGGGGACAACAGCGCCAACGGCGCCCAGGCCCAGTCCGATACAGCCAAGGATGATATAGAGGATCTTTTTTAACTTCATGTGTTGTTCTCCAGTCTTTTCTTTTCTTTCTTGGTTTCGATGACGTGACGAATGGCCATAACAGGATGGTGGAAAATCATCCGAGGGCCGGAAAAGCGCATGACTGCGCGGATTTTCTCCCGCATATCCTTTTTATAGCAGTGCACATTACAGTTGGAACAGAAGGTTTTTGTCTCCATGAAGGGACACTTGTCGCTTCTTTGCCTTGCATAGACATCCAGAGCGGTGCATTCGGGACAGAGCGTTTTGCTGCCATGTTTTTTGCGGCAATAGATGGCGATCATCAGGGAAACGGTTTCTTTTTCCCGCTCCCGTTTGGTTTTTACGTCCATCAGCTCATCCTCCCGTGTTCCACAGAGTAGACAGTATCGGCGATGCCCATGGTGGATTTGCGGTGGGAGACCAGAACCACGGTCTTGCCGCAGCGCTCCTCGTGGAGAGATTTGAGGATCACCGCTTCGTTCAGACTATCCAGATTGGAAGTCGGCTCATCCAACAGCATAAAGGGCGCATTGTGCAGAAACGCTCTCGCCAGCCCCAGCCGCTGCCGTTCTCCGCCGGAAAGCGTGTCACCCAGTTCTCCCACGGGAGTGTCATAGCCTTGAGGCAGGCTCATGATAAAGTCGTGCACCGAAGCTTTTTTGCAGGCGGCGACGATCTCATCATCCGTGGCGTCCAGTTTGGCGATCCGCAGGTTATTGCGGATGGAATCATGGAACAGGTGGGTCTCCTGGGTTACGAAGCTTTCCATATCACGAAGATTTGCGGTGTTGATGTCATCCACGTTTCGTCCGGAGATGGTTATCTCGCCCTGCTGTATCTGCCAGAAGCGCATGAACAGCTTCAGCAACGTGGATTTGCCGGAACCGGAGCGGCCGTTGATACCGATGATCTTGCTCTCAGGAATGGACACAGAGAAATTGTCAAGGATCGTTTCTTCTCCGTAGGAAAAGGTGACCTTTTCGGCTGACGCGCCGTGAAACACAACGCCGGTCTTGCTGCTGACTTCTTCCACCACAGGAAATTCATCCAGAATGTCCAGCACCCGGTTGCCTGCAGCGAAGGTGTTCTGCAGCGTAGCGCCCAGAGCGGCCAGCGCAACCACGGGACCGAAGGAACTCATCAGCGCCAGGGTGCAGATCAGAGTGCCTTCAAAGCCGCATACGTATGCGGACAGGAACAGCATCACCAAGTCAAAGATCAGGATCACAGTGTTGGTTACGGCGGTGTTGCGGCCGGCAGTGCGTTTCATGGCCTCTTCCACACGGGAAAGCGCATCGGTCTGGGCGTTCATATCGTTCATCCGCTTTTCACCCTGGCCGTACTGGATGGTTTCGGAAAGCCCGCGCAGGCTGGCGAGAACGAATGCGCTAAGCTCGCCCGATTTGCTCCGGAAGTTGAGACCAATATCACCGCTGAGCTTGGAGGTGATCAAAGGAATGGCTACACCCACGGTCACATAGGCAATCAGAGCCAGGATACCCAGGGCAGCATGATAAGAACCGATGAAAGCCACCATGATGCCACAGAATAGGACAGCGATGCAAATAGGGGAGATGGTGTGGGCGTAAAACACTTCCAGAAGCTCAATGTCGGAGGTGATGATGGAGATCAGGTTGCCTTTGTCCTTTCCATCCAGCTTGGCGGGGCAGAGACGGCGCAGGGCACCAAATACTTTATCCCGGATCAGAGCCAGGAGTTTAAAAGCGATAAAGTGGTTGCAGGCCTGCTCTGCGTACCGCAGGAAGCCCCGCACCAGGGCGAAAATCAGCACTGCGCCAAAGAGAACACCTATGCTCATAGACCATTCGGGGTGGAGTACATGCAGCACGGCATAACCGCCGAAGACAGTGATAAAAGCGGCGCACAGATGGCCGATGAGGCCCATGACGATGGCGAGGATCATATAGCCGGAAAGAGGCTTTACAAGGCCGATCAGACGGCTCATGATTTTGAATCCGCTTCGCTTCATACTGCAGCACCTCCATCCTTGCTGTCATTGCGAGGAGCGTTAGCGACGTGGCAATCTCCTGCTTGACGGAGGGGATCGCCACACCAGTCTGCGGACTGGTTCGCGATGACATAGTGATTGTAGCTTTCCAATTCCTGCTGGGCGTTCCACAGCTTTGCGTAAGAACTGTTCGCTGCCAGAAGCTGACTGTGACTCCCGGATTCGACGATGCTGCCCTTATCCAACACATAGATGTTATCCGCATCTGCCACATTAGCAAGGCGGTGGGAGATCAGAATGACCGTCTTAGTTTCAGCCAGCGCATGGATCTGAGCCATGATGTCGTTTTCACTCTCCACATCAATATTGGAGGTGGCTTCGTCGAAGATATACACCGGGCTGTCGTGAAGCAGCGCTCTTGCGAGAGCCAATCGCTGGCACTGACCGCCGGAGAGGTTGGATGCCTTTTCGTTCAGAAGGGTATCCAGCCCTTTTTCACTTCTCAGGAAGTTGGCCAGATTTACCTGCTCCAGCACCTGCCAGAGAGTATCCTCTCCGGCATTGGGCCGAGCCATCAGAAGATTCTCCCGGACGGTTCCCTTGAACAGGTAGCTTTGATGGCTGATGTAAGTAAAGTTTTCCATGAGACTTGCTTCGCTGATTTCGCAGAGGGGCACACCGCCAACGATGATAGAACCGGTATAGTCTTTATTTCTGCCCATCAGAATGGCAGCAATGGTGGACTTACCGCAGCCGGATTCTCCTACGATGGCAGTGAAGCTGCCCTTTGGGAATGCCATATCCACACCGTGGAGGATCTCCCGGTCTGCCTCATAAGCAAAGTGCAGATCCTTACAAAGAATAGAACAATCTTCTGGAACACGTTCGGTTTTCTGTTCCGGTTCGGGCAGATCCAACAGGCGGAAGATCTTATCGGAAGCGGCCATGCCATTCATGGCGATATGGAAGAAAGAGCCCAGCATTCGCATGGGCAGGAAGAAATCCGCTGCCAGCAGAATGATGAGGATGCAGCCTGCTAAGTCCACATGACCTGCCCGGAACTGGGTCGTCGCCAGGATCACACCCAGAGCCGCACCACCGTAGGCGATGAGGTCCATAATGGTGATGGAGTTGAGCTGCATGGTCAGCACTTTCATGGTAATGCGCCGGAAATGCTCCGACTGCTCGTTCATTTCTTTGTGCTTAAAACCGTCTGCCTGATAGATCTTCGTGGTGGTCAGGCCCTGGAGGTTTTCCAGAAAGGTATCACCCAGGGCGGTGTACTGGCCCCCAATATTTAGACAGCAGCTTCTTTGCCCACCGCTGAACAGCGACGATGGTAACGGGGATCAGCGGCACACAGACCAGAAGCACAATGGCGGCGGGGAAGTTCACAAAACTCAGCACGAGAAATAAGGTCAGGGGCGCCAGCATGGCGTAAAAGAACTGGGGGAGGTAAGCGCCAAAGTAGGTTTCCAGCTGGTCAACGCCCTCCACGGCCACCTGCACCACTTCCGAGGTGTTGGCCTGCTCTTGATAAGAAGAGCCCAGCCGCAGAAGTATCCGATAGATCAGTTCCCGCAGCGTCTTTTTAACTGCTTTGGAGGAGAGATATCCCATTCGGCTGGATGCAGTGGCGCAGACAAAGCGCACGATGACCGCAATTGCGGCGATTACAGCGGTGGCGGCGATTTGTCCGCCCTGGGCACCACCTTCATAGAGGCTTTGCAGCAGGTACGCGATGGCTCCCATCATGGTGATATTGGCCGCCAGGGAGATCCATTGGCAGAGTACATTGCCGGCAATATACTTTTTACTTTCCTTGACCGTACCGATCAGTCGTTTGTTAATCATCATAGGGGCAATCGCCCTCCTTTTACATATGCCTGGAATTTTACGGAAAAGTGATCCGCTGAAAAAGATCAGCGAAGGTTGATGCTATTTTTTCGTAAAATAATTTCATTTTATGAAAAAGCAATACCAGGCTTTGCGGTATAAAACTGCCGCTAACACGATGAGGTGTTAGCGGCTGCTAACTTCCGGATAATCCTATACCGCAAAGCCTGGTATTGCTTTTTCACCCTTCCAAAATTACACAATTGACATTTCCAAAATGGTATATCAACCGGCTACAGCGAGCCGCTCAATATCTTTCCCTTTTGCCCACTGGTCGCAGTAGACTTCTGTGCATTTTTTGTATTGGGCGAATTTCTTTTTGGCGGCGTCTTCATCGCCATAGACCTTCCAGCAGCCGACACACTTGCAGCCACAGGCTTTGTTTTCAATGAAGCCGCAGACATCTTCCGGCGGATACCCCAGAAAAAGCCCGATTTCATGGGGGAAATTCTCCTGAGTGCGCAGCTTCTGTACCAGTCTGACGATGCACTTTTCGCTGCTTTCCGCATGATAGCCATATCGCTGCAGCAGCTCCGCCGCTGCGGTATCGGCCAAATCGGCAGACAGGCTCTTGGGACGGTACAAATAAATCAGCGCTTTCCTTTCGGAAATACGCAGAGGAATTACCCGCAGTCCCTTTGGCCCCAGGCGCTTGTTCGTTCGCCGGATGG
>JAGBEM010000025.1 GCA_017936985.1 Oscillospiraceae bacterium | reverse complement strand
GATTACCCTCGCTTAGACTGCGCATCCGACCGCTTTATATGATCAGACGCTATACACAAACGAAACGACAAATACTGTCATTGGTGCTTATCATAAAGAAAATAATATGAAGAAAAAAGTGGGAAGTTCCTTAAGATTTTATGAAGCTGCCGCAAGGCTTTACACGGAGCAAATCCCGGGATTGCTTTTGGGGGCAATTGCTGATTATTGCGCATTATGGCAGATGTGTTCAGCAATTTCATGAACGAAATATGAATCATGATGTCACGGCTAAAAATGTTCATAATTTGTTGTTGATTCCTTTTGGCGTCATTGCTACAATCTCAGCTGAGATATGGCTTATGAAAAGAATGCCAGGCATTCTTCGGCGAAGGCGGCGTGAAGGCGGTTGAAGTCGAGGCCGGATAAGCAGCAAAATCAGTGAAAGCAGGGCAGACAATGTGCCCTGCTTTTTGTTTGGAACAAGAGATTTCAATCTTAATAAAATCTTCATTTTTATACCACTTTCTTCTTAATATAATCGTTGCTATGATAAAAGCCAAAGGAGGGGTTCCATGTATCACATTCTGATTTGCGACGACGAACAGGATATCGTCAACGCATTAAAAATATATCTGTCCAGTCCGGACTTCAAACTCTACGAGGCGAATACCGGAGTTCAGGCATTGAAAGTGATGGAGGAAGAGGATATCCACCTGATTCTGCTGGATATTATGATGCCGGAGATGGATGGGATCTCCGCTATGGTGAAGATCAGAGAGCAAAGCAATGTACCTATCATCCTGCTGACGGCCAAGAGCGAGGACACGGATAAGATTCTCGGCCTCAATACAGGTGCAGATGACTACATCACCAAACCGTTCAATCCCGTGGAGGTGACGGCCAGAGTGCGTTCCCAACTGCGCCGCTATATGCAGTTGGGCAGCAGAATGGAAGCTCCGGCACGATATGTCATCGGCGGTGTAGAATTGGATGACAGCACGAAAGAGGTAACGCTGGACGGAGAGCCGCTTGCTCTGACACCGACCGAGTATGACATTCTGAAGCTGTTGATGGAGAGTCCCGGCAAGGTCTATTCGCCCAAAGAGATTTACCGTCAAGTCTGGAAAGAGGCTCCTCTGGGAAGCGATAATACGGTTGCGGTACATATTCGACATTTGCGTGAAAAGATTGAGATTAATCCGGCAGAACCCCGCTATCTAAAAGTTGTTTGGGGACAGGGCTATAAAATGGAGAAGGGGGTTAAACGATGAAGCTCTTTACAAAGAAAGAACAGCAGGAACTGACTGTAGATGAGATCGCACAGGCTGTTCAGGCAGCACAGGCAAAAGATGCACAGGCAGAAGACGCACAGCCTGAGAGTGTGCAGACGGAAGAAGTTAAGGCTGTTCCGAGCAGTCACAAGATCCCACTGACGCATCGCACATCCGCCAAAGTCATAGCGTTTTTACTTGCAATCTTAATGGCTCTTGTTTCGGTTGCCTCTGCTGCTGGCGCATTCATCATGGTAGAAGAAGAACTCTATACAACTTCCGAATGGAACTATAAAAACGAGGCCATGAGAAATATTGCCGAAGGCGATATTCAAGTTCTCATTCACTATTTGACGAGTGAGAACAAAAAGGCGGGCGACGATGATGCCATGCATTATTTATCGGACCGCAACATCGCATCGATTGAAATGGCTTTCTCAGAAGGGCCTCGAAAGAGCTGGACATATGATGGAGGCATGAAAGAAAGCGCCACAGAGTATAGCGCGGTCTGGTATCATATGAAGGAGAAAGGCGGCGTAGAAAACTGGTACAGTCTGTATAGCAACCACGGATATGATGTGGAGCAGATCGGAACAGTGGAAGCCACGATTCGCCTCGCTGATGATTTGACCCAGCCGGACACCTATTATTTTGCGGATCGGCTGATTACTATCGCTTACAACCTGCGCTATGCCGTGTATGCTATTGGTGTTGTTGCATTGATATCAGCAATTCTGTGGTTTGTGTTTTTGATGTGCGCCTCTGGTAGAAGAGATGGTCTCCCGGAGCCACAACCCGGATGGGGAACCAAAGTCCCTCTGGATCTACTGACCGCTGGTACGGGCTTGGCAGTGTTTTTAGTGCTTCAACTAATCTTTGAAGCATATTATCTGTCAACATTGGCTCATCTTGGCTTAGCAATTCTGGGTGGGGTCGGCATCGTAGTCATGGCTCTTGGCTGGTGCATGAGTTTTGCAACCAGAATTAAGCTGGGCAATTGGTGGAGAAATACGGTAATCTACTTTGTTCTGCGGATTCTTTGGCGTGCGCTGCGGTGTCTTGGCCGTGGCATGCGAAAGTTGGGAGCGGGTATCCTGACTATGTTGCGGGGCATTCCTCTGGTCAGACAGGCAATTTACCTGTACCTGTGCTTTGTAATTGCTGAAGGCCTGTTGCTTTCAGTGGCTTATGCAGCGTTTTATGATGAGGGTATCATCGTGGTGATCTGGACACTGGTGCGGATTGTTCTGCTGCCGGTAGTGATCCTTTACGCTCTGATGCTGCGGAAGCTCCAAAAAGGCGGAGAGGCTCTTGCTGCGGGAGATCTGTCCTATCAGGTTGACACGGCGAGGATGCTGTGGAACTATAAGGAACACGGCGAAAACTTGAACCGCATCGGTGAGGGAATGACGGCAGCGGTGGAGCAAAGACTGAAGAGTGAACGGATGAAGACCGAGTTGATCACCAATGTATCCCACGATATCAAAACGCCGCTGACCTCTATCATCAACTATGCTGACCTCATTGAGAAGGAGCAGTGCGAGAACCCCACCATTACGGAATATTCCGCTGTGCTTCATCGTCAGTCTGAACGGCTGAAACGGCTCATTGACGATCTGGTGGAGGCATCCAAAGCGTCTACCGGAAATCTGGAAGTCTTGTTAGCTCCCTGCGAGGTTGGTGTTCTGTTGACGCAGACTGCCGGCGAATATGAACAGCGACTGGCAGAGAAGGAGTTGTCATTGATTACGAGCCAACCGGAGCATCCTGTTAAGATTCTGGCTGATGGCCGCAGATTGTGGCGTGTCTTCGATAACCTGATGAACAATATCTGTAAATACGCCCAGCGCGGTACCCGCGTTTACCTGACACTGGAAGAGCAGGATGGACAGGCAGTCATCTCTTTCAAAAATATTTCTCATGAGCCGCTGAACCTGTCAACGGATGAACTGCTGGAGCGTTTTGTTCAGGGAGACTCCGCCAGAAAGTCAGACGGCAACGGCTTGGGACTGTCGATTGCGAAGAGCCTGACGGAACTCCAAAACGGCAGTTTGGAGCTAATGACAGATGGCGACCTGTTTAAAGTAGTTTTGCGATTTCCTATGATCAACTGAAAACAGCAGAAAAACAAGCGGGTGGCTCTCGTGTGAGAGTCACCCGCTTGCTTGTGATGTTTAGATTGTTATGCCGGAAGCCCTCATCTGTCCATCAGATTGTAGAGCAT
>JAGBEM010000024.1 GCA_017936985.1 Oscillospiraceae bacterium | reverse complement strand
CCTCCCAACAGAGAGCAGCAAAGCGCAAGCGCAATGATTTTCAGATAAAAGGACTTTCCTTTTGGTTTCTTTTCTTTAACTTCCTTGGGTTCCTGCACACAGGCTTCTCTTTGTTCATCCATTGCAAATCTCCTCCAACAAATGATTACTTCAGGTTTTCATACTGTTTCAGTCTGCTATTTGTGTTCATAGTAAGCAGCTTATGGCATTAGGATACACTGTCTAACTAAACCGAAACGAAACTGCATATTTCAAAATTGTGAACAAACACAGCCGTCAGGAAAAATCCCTGACGGCTGTGTCTTAATCCAATTCCAGTACCTTCGTTACATAGAGGCAAGCCTTCATGATATCCTCTTCATCTGGATGCCCTGCGGACGCCTTACAGCTTTCCAACAAGGTACTTGCCGGTTGATCCTCGGGATTCTGCTGGCAAACTGTCTGCAGCTTGGAAAGAAGCTGCTGTGACGCTTCTCCTGTGCAAAGATACAGTCCCCGATAATCACAGCTGTCCGGAAGGAAGGGCTGCAAGGAACGCTCCAGCTGATCTTTCGCATTCTGATCAGCCTGGAAGGGGCAGGTAGCAAAAATCAGCACAGTTTTCTCTTCCAGCTGATCCAGAAGTTTCATCACTTTATAAGGGATCGCCTTGAAACTGGACTCATTTATATCAAAGCCCACAAGGTGGATTTCGCCCTGCACATCATTATCATATTTCAGATCTGTGACATAGGCATCTTCCAGAATATCTTCGAATGCTTCTGCCAGCAGTCTGCAATTACCTAACGGACTTAAATAAGAAATTTGATATGTCATAAAGTTCGTCCTTTCTGTTCAGTGATTACGGGATGTATTCCCTTGTCTGCAATATGGACCACAGCTACGACCAATGCACCTGCGCTTTCCAGCAGCATATCCAGCATGGAATCGATAAGACCGATATCCAAATAACCGGCAACGGGGAGCACCTGTCCATTCACCGTGACCTGTTCGATACTGCTGATGCTGCCCACTTCTCCCAAGCCACTGCTAAGAAAATAGGAATTCAGCGCTGTAACGACTGTGTCATTTTGCATATCCGTTCCAAGGTAGGTATCCGCAGCGAATTCAAAGAATTCCCACAGTACCGAAAGGGTCACAGAAAAACAGAATGCAAAGATCCTGCACAGGACATAGTTACGGCTGCCGGAGAAATGCATATACAGATATGTGCCAAACAGTGCGAATGCCACACCGCCGCAGGTATGTAAAAGCTTATCCCACCAGGTGGTCAAATAATACAGGTTGTGGCAATAGCCCAGCATAGGGCCGATGGCATACAGAAGAATAAGCAGATATACAGGCAGGCTGATCCTGCAATGCAGAAGTCGCTCCAAGATAGCAGGCGCGCACAGCAAAAGCATCGTTCCGATACACATACATAGCTTCATAGGATCTCTGGTTTTCAGCATCATAAAGAGCGTGCATACCGCAAAAGCCTCACAAAGCCAGAATACGACTTGGCATATGCTTCTTCTGTCTTTATGCATCGGTGTCACCTTCTGCCTGTGCAGACGCATCCCGGACACTTCTTCTCAGGTTATCCATTCGGATATCCAGCGCCGCGCTGAGCTGTGCGCACCGGTAAAGCTCATCTGCCATTGCCGGTGTAAATGCCGTGTCCTTTTTGTACCGAAGCTGATGCTCCAGACTGGCCCAGAAATCCATTGCGATGGTCCGCATTTGGATCTCTACTTTGATCATCCGCTTTTCGTGGGTAAGATAGATCGGGATCGCTACCACCAAGTGCAGACTTCTGTAGCCATTGGGCTTCGGCTCCTTGATATAGTCCTTGCGGGACAGCAAAACCACATCGTCCTGTCCAAGAAAAGCCTCTGCCATGGCGTAAACATCCTCCGGAAAGGAGCAGATCACACGGACACCTGCAATATCATTTAAGTTTTCCTCCGCAGAGGCTACAGAGAGAGGAAAGCCACGTCTGCTCAGCTTTTCCTCAATGCTTGGCAGGGTTTTCAGCCTGGATTTTACGGTGCTGATGGGATTTCTGTCATATTCCAAAATATGCTCCTGATTCAGCACATTGAAACGGGTCTCCACTTCCATCATGGCGCAGCGATAGTAGGACATCAGCTTAAGATATTCCCTGGATTTTTGGATCACCCACTGCTTTGTCTCGTCGCCTACCTCCAGCATGCGTTGCAGATGCTTGTCATCTTCATTTTCCCAGGCTTCCATATTTACCACCTCTTTTATGTGCGCTTGACCGTATTTTCCTTGCAGTTTGGACAGGTGATTTGAATTTTTCCCTGCCCTCTGGGGACACGGTATCTGCATTTGCAAGCCTTACAGGTAAAGTATTTGTAAGACTTTTTGATCTCCCGTGTCTTTTTGCGCAAAGAAACCTGATATACGATCTCGTCTCTGATTTTTAGATATGTGTCATTTTCAGACCTTCGACTGGAGATATTATGAGATAAACAGCGAAAGGCCGCCCATATGGCCGGTATCGCAGTGAGCAAAACCATCACGCCATACACCGCTGTTTTTCGAAGCAGCACAGTGCCAAAAGACAGCACAGCAGTTGCGCATAACAAAAGAATACTGAGTTCATCTATTCCGTAACGGTCTTGTAAATATCTCTCCAATCGCGTTTTAAGATATGAGATCAGCTTCTTCATAGCAACTTACTTCGTTTCGGTATCTTCCTGCTGGGCATAGTAGATGGCCGTTGCGCCGGAGCTTTCAAGTCTGCTCATGATACTGCGGATCTCGGAAACTTCCCCACCGGTCATTTTCTCAGGCTTGGATTTCGCCAAAAGCTTGCGCAGCTCTGCGCATTGGTTCTTGATCTGCTTTTTCTCATCCTTATCCAGCTTCTTACCGGCCTTGCTGACTGCGGTTTCCACCTTGACAAGCAGATGATTCGCGTCATTTACAACATTCATGGCATCCCGGCGCAGCTGGTCCTGCTCTGCATACTGCTCCGCGTCCCGGATTGCCTGCTGGATCTCTGCCTCGCTCATTTTGTCGTTGGCGGTAATGGTGATGGACTGTTCCTTACCAGTGTCTAAATCCTTGGCGGAGACCTTCAAAATGCCGTTGGCATCAATATCAAAGGTGACCTCGATCTGGGGTACTCCTGCAGGGGCACGTTTAATGCCGGTGAGCTTGAATTTGCCGATGGTCTTATTATCCTTTGCCATGGGGCGCTCGCCCTGCAGAACATGAATTTCCACATCCTTCTGATAGGGCGCAGCCGTAGAGAACACCTGAGAATAATGGATGGGCAGTGTGGAGTTGCGCTCCACCAAACGGGTTGCGACGCCGCCCACGGTCTCAATGGACAGGCTCAGAGGCGTTACATCCAGCAGCAGGATATTGCCGCCGCCACCTGCCAGCTCCATGGAACCGCCGGACAGGGTATCACCCTGTACTGCCGCACCCTGTGCAACACATTCATCGGGATTAATATTCTTGGACGGAATGATGCCGGTCATTTCCCGAACCTTGGCTTGTACCGCAGGGATACGGGTAGAACCGCCAACCAGCAAAACCTTACCCAATTCACTGGG
>JAGBEM010000283.1 GCA_017936985.1 Oscillospiraceae bacterium | reverse complement strand
TGCCATTATACAGGAAAAACGAGGAAAAGGGAAGTACTTCCTTAAAGATTTCTTAGGATATGACCTCCGTTCTTGACTTTTTTTGACAAATCGGATATAAGAAGTGAAGCTGAAATGAAAATGAAAGAAAGAGGAATTTACTATGAAATGGGGATCCTTTGGCGTTGTCCACTTTGCCAGCCTTGCGATCGCGGCGCTGCTGGTAGTGGGCTTGTATTTTGCCCTGAAAAAAGCAAGTCTGAAAGTTAAGACCATCGTGTTGGGCGTGCTGTCCTTTTCCGGCATTGCCGCCATCATTTACAATCTGGTCACTTGGAACTCTCCGCTGGAGTATCTGCCGCTGCACCTGTGTTCGTTGAACGCAATGGTCCTTCCCATTGCGGTGTTTACCCGGAGCAAGACTTTGAGCAATCTGCTGCTTGTTTGGAGTCTGGGCGCGCTAGCGGCACTGGTGGTCAATTCTGCCCAGGCGGAATTTGTACTGATGAGTCCCACCTTCTGCTTTTACTTCTTCCCCCATGTGCTGGAATTTGCCATTCCTATTTTGCTGTTCAAGCTGGATATGGTAAAAAAAGACCCCAAGTGCATTCTTTCCACCCTGCTGATCACGGTTGTGTCCTATACTGTGATCCACTTCATCAATCTGTGGCTGAATAGCTACTGCGCAGCCAATCAGATCCTGAATACCGCCGGGGAAGTGATCGCAGTCAACTATATGTATTCTCTTGTGCCGGAAAATCCGTTGCTGGCGCTTTTTCACAGCATCATTCCCTATAGCTACTGGTATATGTACCTGATCTTCCCCATTGTAGCGGTGTACCTGCTGATGGTCTACCTGCCGCAGATCCTGGCCACCCGGAAGAAAGCTATTGCTCGCTAAATTTCTTTTTAGCGAGTGCCAAAACCTAACTGTGTCCTTTTCTTATTTCGGCAAGAAAAGACGAAAAGAAGCCGACATAGGAGAGGCGTTAATGCCGCGCTCCCGCGCGGCAGGTACAATAGTAGAGGAGCGATTGCCCCCGGCAATCGTTAATTAAAGATTCGCTGCGCGGAGCACCACCCTCTCCTATGTACCTCTCCCGTGGCGCATCGCCAGGACTCCTGCAATCGTCGTCAGTGCGCCGCGGGAGATTCTTAAGAGGGCGCATTTGGCGCGCGGCAGCGCGACTCCAGCGCCTCTTAAGCCGATTTCTTTGGTTACTTTCTTGTTCGGAGACAAGAAAGTAACATATTTTTCTACATGACAAACTGAAACTTGAGCACCCTTACAAATGCAAAAACCGCAGGCCCACCGCCTGCGGTTTTTGCAACAAGAAAAGAGGAGAGGAAAAAATGAAAAAGACAAAATTTGAATCGTTTGTCTATATCATAATCGGAAATTATGAAATAAAAAAGTGTATAGTTGTTAAATAAGTTTTAAGTTGTAAAGAAGTTTTGTCATAACGCAGGGGAAAATGACCCTTTACATACGATGCTTTTTGGAGTAAAATAAAAAAAAGGAGGTGCTGTCTTATGGATAAGGATACACGCGAAGAGCTGGAGCGGCTGGAAAAAGAGCTGCTTGCAGACCAGCCGGAGACAGACGAACTGAGTGAAGAGGAACTGCTTGCCGACATTGACCTGGATAAGATCTTTGCGGAGGAAGCAGAGGATATCGACATGACTGAGGACGACGCTTACAGTAACTACACCAATGACTACAGCGACGATCTGCAGGAATTTGCCGATAACGGCGGCGAGGAACGCAAGCGCGTTTATGGAGATAAGCTGACCATTGGCTTGATGATCACGGTTTGCGTCCTGTGCTTGGGCATTATCGGCGTGCTGTTCTATTGGCTGAAGAATTTCCTGTAAGTATGATGGCACAGCAAAAGCCGGTGGGGCGTTTCGCCCCGACACCCTCCGGGCGGATGCACCTGGGCAATGTGTTTGCTGCGCTGATCGCCTGGGCTTCCATCCGTTCTCGGGATGGCGAGCTGGTGCTGCGCATGGAAGACCTGGATACCCAGCGTACCAGCGCAGAATTTGCCGAAACCCTTCGGGACGATCTAAAGTGGCTGGGCCTCGATTGGGACAGGGAAACACCGCCCCAGAGCCAGCGCGGACCGGTCTATGACCGTTATTTTGAAAAACTTTACGACTTGGGATTGCTATATCCCTGCTACTGCACCCGCAGCCAGCTCCACAGTGTCAATGCGCCCCACCTGTCCGATGGCACCTATGTCTACCCCGGCACCTGTCGGGACCTGACCGAGGTACAGCGGGCAGCTTTTGGCAGAGCACCTGCCTGGCGGCTTCGGGTGCCGGATCAGATCTTGCAGCTGACGGATCTGGTACAGGGGGATTTTCAGCAGAATCTGGTGACAGACTGCGGCGACTTTGTGGTGCGCCGGGCTGACGGTGTGTATGTCTACCAGCTGGCGGTGACCGTGGATGACGGGGAAGCCGGTGTCACGGAGGTGGTCCGGGGCGAGGACCTTCTGGGCTCTGCACCCCGGCAGATGTACCTGCAGGAGCTGTTCGGATTTGCCCACCCGCAATATGGTCATGTGCCGCTGCTGCTGGCGCCGGACGGACGGCGGCTGAGCAAACGGGACAAAGACTTGGATCTGGGAGTCCTGCGGCAGCAGATGAAAGCAGAAGAACTGATCGGCTGGCTGGCCTGTACCGCCGGACTGATCCAACAGATAGAACCTATATCTGCCAGAGAGCTGGCTTCGGAATTTTCCTGGAGCAAACTGAAAAAAGATGCGATCTGCCTGGAGCAGCGCATATTTTAAGGAGGACTTGTTATGGCAAGCAAACCTGTTCTGGTGGTTTTGGCAGCTGGCATGGGCAGCCGATACGGTGGATTGAAGCAGATCGATCCTGTGGGCAGCCAGGGAGAAGCCATTTTGGATTATTCCCTGTTTGATGCATATGAAGCAGGCTTTGAAACTGCAGTGATCATCATCAAGGAGGCTATCCGAAAGGACTTCATGGAAACAGCCGGCAAGCGGCTGGAAAAATGTCCTATGGAGATCCGCTATGCCTACCAGGAGCTGGACAAGCTGCCGGAAGGCTTTGCCGTTCCTGAAGGCCGTACAAAACCCTGGGGCACCAGCCACGCAGTGCTGTGCGCAGCAGAAGCCATTGGCGATGCGCCCTTTGCGGTGATCAATGCTGACGATTATTACGGGAAGTCTGCATTTAAAGTGGTCTATGAGGCCCTTTGCAATGCCAAAGACGGTGCTGTTTACGATTATTGCATGGTGGGCTACCGCCTGGGCAATACCGTTACCGAGCACGGAAGCGTCGCCCGGGGCGTGTGCTGTACAGATGTATCCGGGAATTTGACCACCATTACCGAGCGTACCCGGATCGAAAAGCATCCCGAGGGCATCTACTATACCGAGGATGGCCAGGTCTGGGTGGAGCTGCCGGAGGATACGGTAGTCTCCATGAACCTCTGGGGCTATACCCCCAGCTTCCTGAGAGAAGTGCGGGAGCGCTTCCCCAAATTCCTGGAAAAAGCTATGATCGAGAATCCGGAAAAAGCGGAGTTTTACCTGCCTTTGGCGGTGGAGCAGCTGCTTTGCGAGGGCAAAGCCCGGGTCAAGGTGCTCAGCTCCCCGGATAAGTGGTACGGCGTGACCTATGCCGCAGATAAGCCGGCAGTGGTGGCAGCCCTGAAAGAAAAGACCCAGCAGGGCCTGTATCCCGACGGTCTGTGGAAATAAAGAAACAAAAATCCGACCCCATCGGGGTCGGATTTTTTATGCTGTTTTCAGGAATTGACTTCCGGCTGGGCGTTGGCAAATTCCCAGGTGAAGGAGATGTTCTCACCGTCACTGGTGGCGATGATCGTGCCCATCTGGTCGGTGCGGTAGATGGTGATCCCCGCATCCCGCAGCCGGGACATAGGTTCTGCGTGGGGGTGGCCGTACTCATTGTTTCTGCCGCAGGAGATCACCGCAAACTCCGGCATCACCTCACGCAAAAACACATAGCTGGAGGAAGTGTAGCTGCCGTGGTGTCCTACCTTCAGCACGTCGGCCTTCAGATCCGTGCCGGCTTCCACAAGCTCTTTTTCCGCCTCCCAGCGCATATCGCCGGTGAAGAGGAATTTGTTGTTTTCATAGGTAGCCATGATCACCAGAGATGTATTGTTCAGATCCACATAGTCCTTGCTGATGGGACCCAGCAGCTGCAGCTGCACATTGCCCAGCAGGAGCTTTTCGCCGATCATGGGGTTTTCGATGATCACATCCTGCTGATCTGCATAATAACAGAATTGATCATAAGTGTTGGAATAGTAGGTCCGGGAAGAACACCAGATCCGCTGGGTCGGGAACACGGACAGCACTGTGGGCAGGCCGCCCAGATGGTCACCGTGCAGATGGGTAGCCACCACCAGCGCCAGCTCTTCCACACCTTGTTCCTGCAAATATTCGACTACAGCCGGACCGCTTTCCGGATAGCCGCCGTCGATCAGCACAAACTGGCCGTTGTATTCCAGCAGCGCGCAGTCAGCCTGACCCACATCGATGAAATGGACAACGAACTGATCTACATTCTGCTGCGTATTCGGTGCGGTACAGCCGGTAAGCAGCAGGCAAAGCAGCAATAGGCTTGCAAATAATTTCTTCATTTTCTCGGCTCCACAGTTAATCCCTGATCATTTTTTGCCTTTTTCTGCTGGCTCAGCCAGATGCTCATAACAAACCGGTGGGGTACCAGTTTTACAAGAAGCACCTGGAATTTGATCGGCAGGCCGTGAACAGAGTAATCTTTCTTTGTTTTGTACAGATCCTTCAGACCTGTTGCCACCACATCCTCTGCCTCGTACAGATGGTTGAAGTAGCGCACCTCAGCATCGCTGTTGGTCTGGAAAGCGTGGTTAAAAAACTCCGTCTTGACCCAGCCGGGATTCATAGCCATGCAGCGGATACCTTTGCTCCTCAGTTCCCGGTTCATGGCCCGGCTGTAACTTAAAACGAAGGATTTTGTGGCGCCGTAGGTGGTGATATAGGGTACCGGCTGGAAAGCGGATAAGCTGTCCAACTGCAGGATGTGGCTGCCCGGTGCCATATAGGGTACCGTCAGCCGGGTCATCATGACCAGCGCCTTGCAGTTTAAGTCGATCATCTTGCAGTCGTCTTCTGGGCTGACCTTGTGATACGCGCCGAACTTACCGAAACCGGCGGCGTTGACCAGCAGCTTTACATTGGGCTTTTCCTGCTCCAGAAGCGTAGCAAAGGCCGTAAAACTGTTGCTGTCCAAAAGATCCAGCACCACAGGACGAACGCTTACTGATGCCTCCTCTTTCAAAGAGTCCAGAGCCGCCTGCCGCCGGGCAATGACCCAGATCTCGTCTACCTGCACATACTTGTGCAGCTGCAGTACAAACTGCCGCCCCATACCGGAGGATGCTCCGGTCACAATGGCAATGTTCATAAGACAGTTACCTCCAAATCCCAATTTACATTTCTTTCACTGCGTTCAGCAGTGCGATTTTTTCGTTCGGAAGCTGTTCTTCCAGCACCAGTTCCAGCAGCCGGTTCAAGGCCTGTCCAATGGCAGGGCCGGAAAAACCTAAGGCCATCAGATCGTGGCCGTCCACAGCAAGATCCGTCAAAGAAAGGCAGGAATCTTCTTCCAGAATTTCATCCAGCAGCTGCCTTAGCTGTACAAACTGCTGCAGCTCATCGTCCTTGCAGATGCCCTTGCTGGAGGTGTCTGCTTTCTGCAGTGTCAGCATTTGCTTCAGGGTTTCCGGACCCAGCTTGCTGAGCCAACGGCGCAGAGTTTTCTTTTCCGGGGGGATCTTGGTCATGTGCAGATCGATCAGCTGTACCACCCGTTCCCGCAGGGCGTTGGGGGCTTTGAGCCGATGCAGCAGAGCATCCGCCATATTCGCACTGAGCTGTGCATGACCGTAGAAATGACCCCGCCCGGTCTCGTCGGTGGTGTAGGCAGGCACTTTTCCGGTGTCGTGAAGCAGCGCTGCCCAGCGCAGGGTAAGATCAGCCGGAACCGCTCCGGTCACATGGGCGGTGTGGGTGAAAATATCATAAGCATGATGAGGGCTGTGCTGATCAAAGCCCACAGTGGGCGCAAGTTCCGGTATGATCTGCACCAGAACCGGTGCAAACCGGATCAGATCTTCTGACTTTACCAGGGGGAGAAGTTTACATAACTCATCAAAAACCCGCTCCCGGGCAAGGTTATCCATCAGCGGTGCCAGCGTCTGCATCGCCTGCCAGGTGGCGCTTTCCACAGAAAGCCCATACCGGACCGCAAACCGGACGCCCCGTAAGATCCGCAAGCTGTCCTCGTTAAAACGGGTTTCGGGATCGCCCACTGCCCGGAGGGTTCGGTTGTTCAAATCGTTCTCGCCGCCAAAGGGATCTGCCAATCCCCGAACCGGGGAGTAAGCCATGGCGTTGACGGTAAAATCCCGCCGTGCCAGATCTTCTGTAATGTCGTCCACAAACCGTACCCAGTCCGGGTGACGGTTGTCGCCGTAGCCGCCTTCGGTGCGGAAGGTGGTGATCTCTACGACACCGCCATCGGTCATCACACCAACCGTGCCGTGTTTTTCTCCGGCCAGGATCAGCCGGCGATCAGAAAAAACAGCCTTGATCTGCTCCGGCGTGGCGGCGGTACAAAGGTCATAATCATGGGGCTGCAGTCCCAGCAGCGCATCCCGAACGCAGCCGCCAACGGCATAGCAGGGAAAATGCGCGTTTTCCAGCCGGGAAATGCAGGCGCAAACATAGTCGGGCAGGTACATGCCCTCACCGTCCTTTTTGGTTCATAGGGGTCAGATTGCAAAGGTCGGTCAAAGACCAGACCAGTGCCGTCAGATACAAAAGCCAGAGGTCAGAGCCGGGGATGGCCAAAAAGCAGAAGTATGCGCCGGTCAGGCGGAAAAATGCATAGCTTTTGCGGCTGCCCATAGCGCCGTCGAAGCAAGCGCGCTGATAAACGCCGATCATCAGCAAGACGGTAGCGATCAGCTGGAACACATACCGCTGCAGCTCGGGCTCAGAGCTCCACATCCGGTACTGGCAGATCAGCAGCAGCAGAAAGAACACGCAAACCACGCTGTGGACGGTCACATTCATGCGCATGCCCTTCCACCGGCCGCTGCCGGACAGCACCAGACAGATGGTGCTGGCAAAACCGGCCAAGGCGGTCAATGTGGTCAGTATATCTCCTTTGCTCAACAGCATCGTTGCGGCGGTAAAAGCCACACCTGCAGCAGCGACCATCGCGCCGATCCCGCCAATGACAGAAGGGGGGAAGTTAAAGCTGTATTTCGGCCCGTGCACCAGAGGCCGGGTCAGAAAAAGCAGCCCAACCGTTACGCCGATGCTCAGGATCCACAACAGGATCTGCCCAATATGGCCGCCTGCCAGCAGACCTTTTTCATCCACTGTGCTCAGAAGCCACACCTGCAGCCCGGCGCCCACTGCGCCGCATAGAGCTGTCAGGATCGGCATGGCAAAGGCTTTCAGAAACTTGCTCATATACTTGCCTCCAAAAGGGAAATTACTTGGTTAGTAAGATCAGTGTGCAGATACCGCTGAGTACCGGCTGATGCAGCAGATAGATCCAAAGGGACTGCCGTCCGCACCACTGCAAAAAACGCAAGAGGAAATTTTTGGAATTGACCCTGGGCAGCAGGGTCTGCTTTTTGCTGTAGACTGTGCGGCCCAGTACCGCGCCCAGCAGGAAAAAGCCCAGATAGGGGAAAAGGGGGAAATAGTCGGAGGACGCAAAGTCCGCTGTGGTCAATCCCAGAGGGAACAGCCAGGGGTTTTCCACAGTCAGCTCCTGGAAATACATACCGATGCCCACAAAGGTGCATCCCAGAATTGCCAATGCCCACCAGGGCAGCTTTTTAAAGCACACCCATAGCAGCATACAAACACCCAGACAGTGCAGTACACCGAAATAGATGATGATGCTTTTTCCGGAAAAACCAAACCGGTACATTCCGTAGGTCACTGCGCTGACGATCAAGCCTGCGGCAAACACGATCAGGCCTCTGCGTACCGACCGGGAACCTAGTGTAACACAAATGCCGCTCAGCAGCAGAAACAGTACACCGCCCCAGCGCTGTACGAATACAAAGCCTGCCGGCGCTTCCCACTGAATAAAACCATACAGCACCGTCAGATCATACACAAAATGAATGATGACCATACCGATCAGGCAGATCCCCCGGAAAGCGTCCAGTTCCCAGATCCGCTGTTTCATCCTTACAGCCCCCGGTTGGCTTCCTCTTCCAGCACCCGGTAGGCAACCTTGCCCACCAGCGTCTTGGGAAGCTCGGTGCGGAATTCCAGATCCTTGGGCATGGCGTACTTGGCAATGTGCTTTGCGCAGTAGCTGAGGATTTCCTGCTTCAGCTCCTCTGTCGGCTCGATGCCGGGCATGGGAACAACATAGGCCTTGACGATCTGGCCCCGGTATTCGTCCTTGATGCCGATGACGCAGGAAAGCAGCACCTTATCATGTCCGTCAATAATGTTCTCCAGCTGAGAGGGATAAACATTGTAGCCGGAGGAAATGATCATTCTCTTGAGCCGCTGACGGAAATACACAAAGCCGTCATGGTCCATGTGACCCAAATCGCCGGTGTGGAGCCAGATGCGGCCGTCGCCGTGGGCCTTCAGGGTGTTGGCGGTTTCTTCGGGGTTGTCCATGTAGCCCAGCATCACGGTAGGACCGGAAACGCAGATCTCACCTTCCGTGTTGGGATCGGCTTCTTCCACAGTGCCGGGCACAACAATCTTGTAGTAAACATCCGGGAACGGTACACCGATAGAGCCGCTGCGGGCGTAATCCTTGGGAGTCAGACAGGAAGCGGTGACACACTCGGTGGTGCCGTAGCCTTCCCGGATCTGCTCGGAGCAGTTATGCTCTTTCAGGAATACGTCCACTTTCTTTTTTAGTTCGGGGCTCAGGCTGTCGCCGCCGGAGAAGATGCCCTTCAGGAAGCTTAAGTCCATATCCTTCAGACCGTCAGCCCGCAGCAGTGCCTCAAAGAGCGTAGGCACACCGGGGATGATGTTGGGCTTGTGCTTTTTCAGAGTGTCGGCGTAGATCTT
>JAGBEM010000282.1 GCA_017936985.1 Oscillospiraceae bacterium | reverse complement strand
ACCCAGGTGGCGGTCATCGGAGATTTTGGCGAAACGCCCCGGTATCAGGGCTCAGGCTCTTCTCTGGTCAATCCCACAATGATGACGAATTTGTGGGACTGGCTGTACCAGACCCCGGTAAAGCTGACGGAATATGCCCAAGGCTACCGCCGGGCACAAACGGAAACAGATCCGCATCTGTTGGAAGCGGCTATAAATGCAGCAAAAAATGCCCAGGTTGTGCTTTTGTGCGTAGGCTTGGACGAAACTTCCGAGAGCGAGGGCGCAGACCGTACCCATATGGAGCTGCCTCCGGTGCAGCTTGCGCTGATCGAAGCAGTGAGCAAGGTCAACCCCAATGTGGTACTGGTGCTTTCCGGCGGCAGTCCCTTTTTGATGCCGCCCAAAGAACAGTACCGGGCAGCCATCCATGGCTATCTGGGTGGACAAGCCGGTGCAGCGGCAATGGCCCAGGCACTGGTGGGCGAGATCAATCCCTCGGGCCACCTGGCAGAATCCTGGCCCTGCAGCTTGGAAGACACCCCTGCATATCGCTACTATCCCAGCCCGGAACGAACCAGCGAATACCGGGAGGGTCTGTATATTGGTTATCGCTACTATGAAACCGCCGGTATACCAGTGCGTTATCCCTTTGGCCACGGCCTTAGTTACACCAATTTCTCCTACTCTGATCTGACAGCAGACGGGAAACAGGTATCCTTCACCCTGACCAACACCGGCACTGTGGACGGTGCGGAAGTGGCGCAGGTCTATATCACCTGCCGTACAGGCAAGGTGTTTCGCCCCAGAAAAGAATTAAAAGGCTTTCAAAAGGTCTTTTTGAAGGCCGGCGAAAGCCAACGGGTCACGGTCACTCTGGACGATAAAGCGTTCCGGTATTTCAACACCATCACAGGCCGTTTTGAAACGGAAACCGCCAACTACGATGTCTGTGTAGGCTCCAGCGTCAGCGATATTCGGCTGACTGCCACCATCCGGGTCTTCGGTACAGACGCACCGATCCCGGAACAGACTCTGCCCAGCTACCGCAGCGGTAAGATCGCACAGGTCAGCAATGCGGAATTTGAAGCCCTCCTCGGTCACCCCATCCCCGATGGTCACTGGAGTAAGGAACTGACGGTTTTGGATACCATCAGCAGGTTCCCTCAGGCGAAAAGCCCGGTTGCCCGGTGGATAGGAAGAGCCGTAGGCAAAAACATCGAAAAATCCCGTGCCAAGGGCGATCCGGCACCTACTGCGCTGTTTGTCTACAATCTGCCGATCCGCGGCTTCTATCAGATGACCGGCGGCATCGTCACCCGAAAAATGGCAGAGGATGTGGTATTCTGGGTCAACGGACATTTCTTCCGGGGACTTTACCGGTTCATCCGGGACTACTTCCGGGGCAGAAAAGAATCCAAGGCGTTCTATCAGTCATTGAAGGCAAAGAAATAACAACAAGGACACCCGATTGGGTGTCCTTGTTGTTTATTGCATTTTCTTGGAAGAAAAGCTGTGGGGCAAAAGTTCAGCAAGCGTCTGAGTCTCATAACCTTCAGGGCCGATAATGTAGATGAGAAAATCATCCTCGCAGAACTCCCGCATCACCTGCCGGCAAACGCCACAGGGCGGAAACGAGCCGGTGATGACACCATCCTTGCCGCCGCATACGGCAATGGCTGTAAAATCCCGATGCCCGTCATATACAGCCTTGAAAAAGGCGGTACGCTCGGCGCAGTTGGTAGGGCCAAAGGAAGCGTTCTCAATGTTGCACCCTTGGTACACCGTACCGTCAGCACACAATAGCGCCGCGCCGACCTTGCAGCCGGAGTAGGGCGCATAGGCATGACCCATGGCTTCTTTTGCTAATTCTATCAGTTTTTCGGGTGTCACAGGATCACCTCCGCAAAGCTCTTACCTGGGGTGTCCAGTTCCACACCCAGCAGCTGCGCTGCAGTGGCGGCAATGTCTGCAAAGGATGTCCGGGTGCCCAAATTGACAGGCTTGACCTGCTTGCCCAAAATCAGCAGCGGAACATATTCTCTGGTGTGGTCAGTGGTGGCGGTATAACCGGGGTCACAGCCGTGGTCAGCAGTGATCATCACTACATCATCATCCCCCAGTTTTTCCAGGAGGCTGGGCAGCCAGGCGTCAAATTCGCTGAGGGCCTTGGCATAGCCGTCAATATCCCGGCGGTGACCGAAATTCATGTCGAAGTCCACCAGATTCACAAAGCACAAGCCTGTAAAATCCTGATTGGCATAGTGCAATGTGTGCTCCATGCCGTTGGCGTTGGACTTGTTATAGACGTGCTCCGTAGTACCCCGACCGGCAAAAATGTCGTTGATCTTACCCACGCCAATGCTGGCCAGCCCGGCTTTTTTCAGTACATCTAAAAGGGTATCCTTCGGCGGCTCCAGAGAGAAGTCGTGGCGGTTGGAAGTCCGCTTGAAATTGCCGGGCGTACCGACAAAGGGACGGGCGATGACCCGGCCAACGCCATGCTTGCCCTGCAAAAGCTTCCGGGCAATGCGGCAATATTCGTACAGCTGTTCCGGGGGAACGATTTCCTCGTGGGCAGCGATCTGGAACACCGAGTCGGCGGAGGTATAGACGATCAGATCCCCGGTCTTCATGTGTTCCTCGCCGTATTCATCAATGACTGCCGTTCCGCTCCAGGGAGCGTTGGCAAGCACGCCGCGACCGGTTGCCTCCCGGAAGGGAGCCAATACCTCTTCCGGAAATCCGTTGGGGTAGGTAGGCAGAGGATCCGGCGATACGATACCGGCGATCTCCCAGTGACCGATGGTGGTGTCCTTGCCCATGGAGCTTTCTGCCAACCGGGCATAAGCACCGCTGGCAGCCGCCTTAGGCAGGCAGGTCACGCCGTCGATATTGCCAAGGCCGGCGGCGATCATATTGGGGATATGCAGATGTTCCGATTTGGCGCAGGAGGCCAACGTGTTGACATTCACATCGCCAAAAGCGGCGCTGTCCGGCATCTGACCGATGCCGAAAGAGTCAAGAACAATTAAGAATACGCGTTTCATAGGATTCACCTCGCTGTTAATGACAGTGTGGTTTATTTGTTCTCCATAGCTACAGCCACATCCAGAGCGACCTTCATCATCTGGGTAAATGCAGTCTGCCGCTCTTCGGCTGTGGTTTCCGCGCCCTTGAGGACATGGTCAGAAATGGTGCAGATGCACAGGCCTCGCTTGCCGTACCGGGCCGCGTTCATATACAGAGCAGCTGCTTCCATTTCCAAAGCCATAACGCTCATCTTTTTCAGGCCGTATACACTGTCCAGGCCCTCAGGCACACCTTCGTGGTCGCCGTAGAAAACATCAGACGAGTTTACATTGCCCACATGATACTTGGCACCGTTTGCTTCACAAGCCTTGACGGCTTCGCTGAGCAGCTCGAAGTTAGCAATGGGAGCAAAGGTGCCGGGAATGTGGAATTGGTGCGCAAAGTTGGAGTCAGTGCAGGCACCCTGTGCCAGTACGATGTCATACAGATCAATATGATCCTGAATGGAGCCGGCAGAACCGACACGGATGATGTTTTCCACGCCGAAGAAGTTGAATAGCTCGTGGGAGTAGATACCGATGGCAGGCATACCCATGCCGGAAGCCATAACGGAGACCTTTACGCCCTTATAGTAGCCGGTGTAGCCGTGGACGCCCCGGACATTATTTACCAGCACGGGATTTTCCAGAAAGTTTTCTGCAATAAACTTGGACCGCAGGGGATCGCCGGGCATCAGCACAGTCTTGCCGAAGCCGATTTCATTTTGCACATTGATATGGGGAGTAGTAGGAAAGTTGGACATATCTATTCTCCTTTGATTCTTTAGTATGTGCCATCGTTTTCAAGACCCTTTGCGATCTTGACGATCCGGCTGGTGCCCAGGCGGTCAGCGCCCAGAGCGATAAACTTTTCGGCATCCTCCAGGCTGGAGATACCGCCGGCGGCCTTGATCTTCACGTCAGGACCGATGTGCTTGGCAAACAGCTCCACATCTGCAAAGGTAGCACCAGCCTTGCTGAAGCCGGTGGAAGTTTTGATGTAGTCGGCCTTGGCATCGGTGACGCACTTGCACAGGGCGATTTTTTCCTCGTCGCTTAAGAGGCAGGTCTCGATGATGACCTTCAGCAGCTTACCCTTGCAGGCAGCCTTGATGGCGGCAATTTCTTCGGTGATGGCATCAAACTTGCCTTCCTTTGCCCAGCCGATGTTGATGACCATATCCACCTCGTCCGCGCCGTTATCTACGGCATCACTTGCCATAAAACACTTGGAGGCGGTGGTAGCGTAGCCGTTGGGGAAACCGATAACGGTGCAGATAGCTAATCTTTCGCCTACATATTCCTTAGCCTGCTTCACAAAAGAGGCAGGAATGCAGACGGAAGCCGTCTGATACTTCATGCCGTCGTCGCAGATGCCTTTGATTTCAGCCCAGGTAGCGGTCTGAGCAAGCAGTGTGTGGTCGCACTTAGCCAGAATGTCTTTCAGTTCCATAGTATATCTCCTTAATCTTAGTTTTGTCCGTGTAATTTGATTTTTTTATGTTCCCGGATGCCTTTTTTGTAGCACCGGTGGCACATAGCAATGTAGCTGTCGTTACCGCCCAGCTGCACCTGTGCGCCCTCGGTGACGATGTAGCCGTCGTTGATACGGGCATTGACCGTAGCCTTGCAGCCGCAGTCGCACATCGTCTTGATCTCTTCAATGCAGTCTGCCAGTTCCATCAGCCGGCGGCTGCCGGGAAACAGCTTGGTCTGAAAATCCGTGCGCAGGCCAAAGCACATGACGGGAATGTCATAATCGTCCACGATCTGCCGCAGTTCATCGATCTGCTTTTCTGTCAAAAATTGGCATTCATCCACGATCACTGCATGGCACTTACCTGCCCGGGTCTGACAGAAGCGCTCATAGATATCCGTTTCCGGCGTCATCACTTCGACGCTTGCCTCCAAGCCAATGCGGCTGCGCAAGATGTCGACTCCATCCCGGGTGTCGGCACTGGGCTTGATCAGCCATGCGGACATATCGTTCTCTTCATAATTATACCTGGTGATCAGCGCCTGGGCGGTTTTGCTGGAGCCCATGGCACCGTACTTGAAATATAGCTTTGCCATCTCTCTATCCTCCTGTTTCCGTCCCTACATTGTACCAAATCTACAGCTAATATGCAAGAGCAATCCGTGCAAAATCCACAATCAACACCGGTTTCTGCCACTAAACAGAAAATTGAATCCCCGGGGAAACCCCGGGGATTGGTGGCGTTTACTTGATGTGATACACATGCCGTGCGTTTTCTGCCATGACCAGCTCAAGCTCATCATCGGTAAAAATATTGCCCCGGGTCACAAAATCGATCATTTCCCGGTAGGTAAACCGCAAGAATGTGGATGGAAGATCGGTGCCCCAGATCATTCGGTGGGCACCTATGACCTGTCGCGCCTGCCGCAGAAATTCCTGCTGGCTGGGGAAGGGATATGGCTCTTTCACAAATACCGGAAGATTGGAAATGTCAAAGTAAAAATGGTCCGAAACCAGCTCCCGCATCTTATCCAGGCGGTAAGTGTTTTTTCCGTCGTTGCAGGCAAAAAAACAGTGGGTCATGACAAACACGATGTTGGGGTACATCTTTTTCAGCCGAATGAACTGGTCTGTGTCAAAGCTGCTGTTGCTCATAGGACCTAAGTCAATGGTAACCGTCATTCCTTCTTCGTTGGCGCGATCCAAAATGGGTGCAAACACCGAGGCGGTAAACCGCATATCCGGATGATAACCGGTCAGTCCCCAGGACTGAGAGGCTTCAAATTTCAGTGCCCGGAATCCGTATTCCCGGATGAACCGGTCCAGGATCTTTTCTGCATTCTTGCCGTAGGGATCCAATGTGCCCACGGCAGTGAATTTGTCGGGATACTTTCTGGCAGCTTCGGCGGCATAGTCATTATGAAAACCGTAGTTACCGCCCTGGAGCAGCACGGCATGATCTACGCCATTTTTCGCCATCAGCTCCATCAGCGTTTCTGCGGTGAATCCCAGATCACCGTATTCTTCGGGAAAAAACTGTTCGATCTCACCGGTGGCCCAAATACCCCGGCCTTTTCCCAGAGGACGGCATTCACCTCTGGCACCGTAGCCGGCAAGTATATCATAAGCATGTGCGTGTGCATCAATGATCATAAGCAGTTACCTTTCTGCAGTTCATAACAATGGGGATATACATTGCTGTATATCCCCATTGTAATATTTTTTTGGAATAAGTCAACCGACAGGGCGATTAACCGTAAGTTTCACTGATAAAGTTTGCGTAGGTTTCTTCGTAGATCTTAATATATTCTTCTACACCCAGCTTTTTCAGCTGTGCGAAGAAGTCGTCGATCTCGCTCAAAGGACGCATGCCGGTGATAAATTTCACCGATTCGGTGGTAACATAGGTGTTGATGGAAGAGGAATAATCCGATGCCAGTGCTGTTTTATCGCTGTCCAGGTATGCCTTGGGCAGACGGATCGCGGTTGCGTAGTCAGTCCATTTGTCAATAGATTCCAGACGCCACCATTCATCATTGCTGCTGCGGGTCATGGTGCGGTCGTGGATAAACTCCAGATCCTTGCCGGTGACGGCATCCTTATAAGTGACGATCTCACCGGTGCCGGTGGTAATGGGGTCCACACGCAGGCCTGCATAGTCGTGGGGACGGATGTGGTCTCTGGCCCAGAGCTCGAAGGCGGTGTAGGTGCCATTCTCCACCAGGTCGTTGGTGATCAGGCCCTTATCGTTATAGTACCAGCCGTCCACGATGCCCAAAGGATCCTTGCCCTTTTCGGGACCATACTGATACAGCCAGGAGCCTTCCTCGCTGAACAGATAGTCGATCATCATGGCCACCAGCTCTGGATACTTGGTGTCTGCAGAAACCCAGATCTCATTGGCGGTAAAGTCACTCAGCCGGCTGACGTAGACATCATCATTATCACCCATGGGGATGGGTCCGAGCATGATGGAGTCTGCATAATCATCCCCCACATACTGCAGCGTCCACCAGCAGTGCATACCGCCGTTGCCTGCGTTGATCAGGCCGGTGATATGGCCGCTGGACATGGAGAAATAATCTTGGGGGAGAATACCCTCAGAATACATGGTGTGCATGATCTCGATGAAGTCACGGTAATCTTCAGTATAGCAGGGGAGCTGAACCTTGCCGTCCTTGATCATAAAGGTGTTGCCGAATCTTGCGGCTTCGGTGCCGTAATAACCCAGGCACAGCCACAGATACTTTTCCAGGAAGTTTACATCACTGAGCAACGGATAGGTCTTGGAGCCGTCCGGCATCTTGTAATTCTTAAAGGCCCGCAGCACATCCAGGAACTCTTCCTGTGTGGTAGGAACTTTCTTGCCAACGGCATCCAGCCAGCTCTGCCGCACATAGACCCGGTTTGCCAGACCCACAACAGTAGAGTAAGGGTAGGGGGTAATGTAAGGAATGCCGTAGATGCCGCCATCTGGAGCGATATGCGCTGCCTTCATGGAGGGGTTGGCATCAAACTGCTTCATCAGATTGGGCATTAATTCTTCTGTCAGATAGGGTGTCCAGTCCAGGATCAGGTCATCTTCCACACCGTAGGTCATAATGTTGGTGGAGCTGAGGCCAATGGACCACATGATGTCAGGCAGGGAGTTGGTGTTCAGCAGCAGGGATGCCTGGGTGCTTGCTTCGGTGGTCTGCTGTACTTCAATAGTCACATCGTAACCCTTTTGCTCATACCACCATTCCATATACTTGAAGAACCATAGGTCTTCAGCTTCGGTGGTAGCTTCCGGGTGCCGGGTGGTGAGGATCGTCAGCGTGACCGGCTCGGTGATGTCAAGACCGACATGGGGCGTCTTGTCCTCGTCCTGCTTGGCACAGCCTGCAAAGCAGCCAATGATGAAAATTGTCGCCAACAGGATAGACAAAATACATCTCAAAGTTTTCTTCATGGTGAATCCTCCTTTGTTTTGTGGGTTTTCGGGGCTA
Organism: Oscillospiraceae bacterium; assembly: GCA_017936985.1. The sequence continues at coordinate 3,688 of JAGBEM010000282.1, read as the reverse complement.
AATACAAAATATCAGCTGCCGATTTTGGTGTCAATAAGTTTTAACGAATAGATGAACAAATGCAAATAATTGGTTTGTTTTTTGTATGTATTTACCAATACGATGCGGGGTGTTTGCCTCGCCTTATAAGTAAATTATACAATGATTATTTTTACTTCACAAGAGGGATCTCAAGACAATTCTAATATAAATGCAGACAAAAATAGCTGTTTGGGCATATGCAAACGCAGGGCGCGCTTTCGCACGCCCTGCGTTATTTTACTGATACATAGCAAGACCGGGAGCTTCTGCCGCCATTTTACTGATCCGATACAGAAGCTGTGCCACCTCGCCCCGGGTCATGACCTGGGATGCGGTAATGGCGATGCCGTTTTCATTCATGGCGGTCACCGCTGCCATGGCCCAATCCGGCTCCTCTGTATTCACCTCGTCCATAGAAGAGGTGGATACTGCCAGATCCATTGCATTTTGCAGCATCACTGCCACCTCGCCGCCGGTGACGGCTTCTTCCGCGCCAAACACACCGCTTTCCGAAGAGGGCAGCCCGGCAGTCAGGCCGGAGCGCAGTGCCGCCGCCACATAAGGCTGCAGCCACTGGGGGATGGCGTCGCTGTAGCCGATATAGGACACTTCTTCGCCCACCGGGATGTTCAGGGTCTTGATCATCATGGTCAAAAACTCCCCGCGGGTCACGGTCTTGTTCTCGTTGAAGCAGTATTCTCCGCCGATTTGTTCACCCACGAACAGGCCGGTGTTTTTCATCCACTCCGCTGCGAATCGGCAGGAAGATCCTACCGTATCGGTGTACTGGTTATTGTTGCCCGGCTTCAGAATGTTGATGGTCACCGTAGCCTCCCGGGATACATTGCCGGCAGGATCTGTGGCAGTATAAACAAAAGAATCCACACCCACCTTGTTCTTCTTGGGGGTGTACAGGAAGCTGCCGTCCTCCCGGACGGTCACCTCTCCCCGTTTGGGCTGCCGGGTGACGGTGTAGGTCAGTTTTTCTCCTTCGGGGTCGGAAACCTTCAGCATTCCCTCATTGGGAAGATTCTTGTAGGTCTCCACCGCAGAATCCTCTGCCACAGGCGCTTCGTCCTTTTTGCCCCGGATGGAAATGGTCATGGTCGCAGAGGGCGCTACCCGGTTTTCGTAGATGGGCAGGAATGTGACCACTGCCGTTTGATCTTCCTCGGTCTTCAGAGGCGCAAAGGTCATCTGGGCCACCTGTTCGGCAGTGAGGATATCGCCGCTGCGCAGCACCCGGCTGCCCAGCATGACAGTGCCGGTTTTGGGGTCAGGCAGCTCGGTGATGCAGATACCGGACAGCTGTGCTTCTTCCTGAGAAAAGTCCTCCGCACGGAAGCAGTAAGTGTCATCGCAGTCCACCTCCAGCGCAGCAGCGCCGGCACAAAGACCCACCGTGCAGCACAGTGCCGCCAGCAGGCAAACAATACGCTTGGGGAACATAGAAATACCTCCTATAGAATGGTTTGCTGTGGTATTGTTTGCCATGGATGGGAAAATTATTCTAAAATTGACAGGAAAATTTACAGCCGCCTGCTTTTTATGCAGGCGGCTGTTTCCCTACCTCGTTATTCAGAAAAAGTGTATTTCAGAAAATTTCCGTTGCCGTCACCGGTTGTAATGACAGTATCGCCATTGGCATTTTGGGAAATGTCAAGGATGGGAAATCTTCCGTATTCCTTCACATAGGCTTCGGGGCTTTCTGCTTCGACTTCAATCAGTTCTTTCTTGGCATACTGAGCGCCACCGCAGGAATTGATATCTTCAATGAAAACTTCATATTCGTTCATGTTGGAATCTCCTTGTTGAATGATATGATTCATGTGTACAAAGCGTTCGGCATTTTCCAAATCGTTGCTATGCCAATAAAATACCATTTTTCTCTGATCAACATAGCTAACCTCTCAGGTAAAAAATTCAGCTTTATCCACCTGAATTATACTCCATTCGGACACAGGAATCAAGTAACTTGGCTTTCTGCCCAATTTTCATCAGTCAACTATGTACTTTATTCCAAATAATATTTCCTTTGTACGACGAAGCTGCGATTCTCATACAATTCTCAATGTTGCTGTCCATCCAATTGCTTACCACCTCGTAGTTTTCATTACAGCAAAACAAATAATAGTTGTCGTCTTTGGGATATTGGCAAATCGCAAGGTAGTGATAACAGTCCGCAACTTCTCCGTTGGGATATTTAATTGCTCCGTAATCACCTTACGGTGTGTAGAACAGAACCTTTGCTCCATCCAGTTCCGTAGGGAACATAGAATCACCTCTTATTTTCAATGCTATCACCAATCTCAACGCAGCCAAAATAGTTCTCCATCAAGTCGAACAGTCTTTCTTCGTTAGTTTTTTCTTTCGGCTTTGGGCGGTTGGATATTTTTCTTATCAGCCATTCCACGAACATATAAATCCGAATAACCAAGACGATTGGCAGAATTAAAATAAATAGCAGAAATTCTCCTACACTATCGATAGCCTTCTTAAATGAGCCACGGTTGTCGTTAGGACCAATATATTGAATTTCTCCACGAAACTCCAGGCTATCGTCCAAATCGGTGATTGTTGGCACAAACCAATAACCGCCAGAGTGACCGCCTCTTGCTACGCCAAAGTGAATTTCTTCATCAATCAGCCTTACGATGTAGTCATCGAAATAGTAAAATGTGCCGCTGGAATACGAAGCATTATGGCTGAACCGATTCAAGCTATTCAATAAATCTTCCCTTGTTCCAGAAAATTCGAACATATACTCCTTCGACATATCATCACCGCCTTTTTCTTAATCATAGCATAGTGATTTGAGAAAGTAAATCAATCCCATCCATTTTGTGGGTTTTGCCTACAATAAACGTAGAGTTTTTCGGTTTTTGTGTTAATGGCGTAACTCTTGCCGACGAAATAGCCTTCCCCCAAGGGAAGCCTTTGTTGCAATTGCGCGCAATGCGTGCTATAATACGCTGCGAAAGCGAGGACATTTTATGACAAAAATCCTTTTCATCTGCCACGGGAATATCTGCAGAAGCCCTATGGCAGAGTTTATCATGAAAGATCTGGTGAAAAAGGCCGGACGCAGCGGCGAATTTGAGATCGCCTCCGCCGCAGTCAGCTGCGAAGAATTGGGCAATCCTGTCTATCCCCCAGCCCGCCGGGAATTGCAAAGTCACGGCATTTTCTGCGCCGGCAAAACTGCCCGCCGCATCACAGAAAGCGACCTTTCCTACTACGACTACCTGTACTACATGGACGCCTCCAACGCCCGGTATCTGCAGCGGCTCTTCGGCAGCAAAGCCACCAAATGCCAGCCGCTTCTTTCCCGGGATGTGGCCGACCCCTGGTACACCGGCGACTTTTCCCAGACCTGGGATGATATTTTAACCGGCTGTAATCGCATTCTGGAGGAATTGACATGATGGACAAAGCACTTCTGGAGCAGCAGCTTTCCCAACTGCCCCTGTATACTTACCACTTCATAACACCGAATGAACTGGAATTTTCCGACCGGATCCGTTGGATCTGCGAGCATGAGTGTCCTATGTATGGCAAGACCTGGGCCTGCCCGCCGGGCGTGGGCAGTGTTAACGAATGTGAAGCTAAATGTCGGCGTTATGTAAACTGCTTGATGATCTCCACCATTACGGAGGTCAATGACATT
>JAGBEM010000281.1 GCA_017936985.1 Oscillospiraceae bacterium | reverse complement strand
CCCCCATTATTCTGGATAACCATCGGGAACTGGTGGCTGAGATCATGAAGGTGTTGATCCGCAAGGGAAAGGGCATGGAGATCAACACCAGCGGCGTAGATCGCTGCGGCGCATACCTGCCGGCAGCAGAATATCTGCGGCTTTTCAAGGACCTGGGCGGCAAGATCGTCACCGTTGGTTCGGATGCCCATACTGCTGGCCGGGTCGGGCAGTATTGCTTCGATGCCTGCGCTATTGTGAAAGAGATCTTTGGCTATGTCTGCACCTTTGAAAAAAGAGAGCCCATCTTCCATAAATAATTTGCAAGCCGCCACTGCCTACAACAGGTAGTGGCGGCTTTTGGCGAAAAGCGGCATATCTTGTCCCTGTGGTTGACTTTATTGCAAAAAATGCGTATAATAATGAATGCTAAAATGGATAAGTATGGCAGGTAATGACTATGGCTACTAAAAAGACGGAAAGCTACGGCAATTCCAGTATTTCCATGCTCAAAGGCGAGGACCGTGTTCGCAAGCGCCCCGCCGTTATTTTCGGCTCTGACGATCTGGAGGGCTGCAAGCACGCGGTGTTTGAGATCCTCTCTAACGCCATCGACGAGGCCAGAGAAGGCCACGGCGATCTGATCATCGTCACCCGTTATGAGGATTTGAGCGTTGAGGTGGAAGACTTCGGCCGGGGCTGTCCTGTGGACTATAACGAAAAGGAAAAGCGCTACAACTGGGAGCTGGTGTTCTGCGAAATGTACGCCGGCGGCAAGTACGGCGAGAACGGCGAGAACTATGAGTACTCTCTGGGTCTGAACGGCTTGGGTTCCTGTGCCACCCAGTATGCTTCGGAATTTTTTGATGCCACCATCCGCCGTGACGGTTTCCGCTATGATCTGCATTTTGAAAAGGGCCGCAACAAGGGCGGTCTGAAAAGGACAGAAACGGACCGGGGCCGCAAAACCGGTTCGCTGTTCCACTGGCGGCCGGACAAGCAGGTGTTTACGGACATCAATATCCCTGTGGAGTATTACCGGGATGTGCTGCGCCGGCAGGCAGTGGTGAACAAGGGGATCACCTTCCGCTTCCGCAACCAGGTGGGCGGCAAGTTTGAAACAGAAGAATTTTGCTATACCGACGGCATCCGCCAGTATATCGAGGAAATGGTAGGGGACAATGCCTTTACCATGCCCGTATTCTGGGAGACTGACCGCCGGGGCCGTGACGCGGAGAACCGCCCGGAAATGAAGCTGAAGATCACTGTGTCTTTTTGCTTCTCCAAGCAGGTCAGCCATGTGGAATACTATCATAATTCCTCCTGGCTGGAGTATGGCGGCAGCCCCGACCGGGCAGTGCGCTCCGGCTTTGTGGCGGCTTTCGACAAATTCTTACGGGAGAGCAATAAGTACACCAAAAACGAAAGTAAGATCATTTACCAGGACATTCAGGACAGCCTGGTGCTGGTGACCAACTGCTTTTCCACCATCGGCTGCTTTGAAAACCAGACCAAGAAATCTGTAAATTCCAAGTTTACCCAGGAAGCCATGACCGCTTTCTTTAAGGATCAGCTGCAGGTCTGGTTCATCGAGAACAAGCAGGAAGCAGAACGGGCTGCCGAGCAGATCCTCATCAACAAGCGGGCCAGAGAGTCTGCCGAAAAGACCAAGACCAACATGAAAAAGCAGCTGACCACCAAGCTGGACATCGCCAACCGGGTCCAGAAGTTTGTGGACTGCCGCAGCCGGGATGCTGCGGTAAGAGAGCTGTATATTGTGGAGGGCGACTCCGCATTGGGCAGCGTCAAGCTGAGCCGTGACGCGGAGTTCCAGGGCATCATGCCGGTCCGCGGCAAGATCCTCAACTGCCTGAAAGCGGACTATACCAAGATCTTTGCCAGCCCCATCATTACCGATCTGATGAAGGTTCTGGGCTGTGGCGTGGAAGTTCAGGGCAAAAAGGCTAAGGAGCTTTCGAGCTTCGATATTTCCCAGCTTCGCTGGAACAAGGTCGTCATCTGTACCGACGCGGACGTGGACGGCTTCCAGATCCGCACCTTGATTCTGACCATGCTCTACCGGCTCTGCCCCACGCTGATCCGGGATGGCTACGTGTATATTGCGGAATCGCCGCTGTTTGAAATTACCTATAAGGATAAGACCTGGTTTGCCTACAATGAAGCTGAAAAGGCAAAGATTCTCCGGGATGATTTGGGCGGCAAGAAGCCTACCAGCATCCAGCGGTCCAAGGGCCTTGGCGAAAACGATCCGGAAATGATGTGGATGACCACCATGAACCCGCAGACCCGGCGGCTGATTAAGGTCATGCCCGAGGATGCGGAGCGGACTGCCCACTATTTTGATGTTCTGCTGGGCGATGCTCTGGCGGAGCGGAAAAACTTTATCGCGGAAAACGGCGCCAAGTATCTGGAACTGGCGGATATTTCCTAAGAGAGGTGCATTATGGCACGAAAGAAGAAAGAACCGGAACAGAATAAAAAGAAGATCAATACCGACGGCGTAGTGGGCCTAGTAGGTTCTACCACCGAGCAGGCTATCTCCGAAACCCTGGAGATCAACTATATGCCCTATGCCATGTCGGTCATCGTATCCCGTGCGATCCCCGAAATCGACGGCTTTAAGCCCTCCCACCGAAAGCTCCTGTATACCATGTACAAGATGGGTCTCTTGAATGGCAGCCGTACCAAGTCTGCCAACATAGTGGGTCAGACTATGCGCCTGAATCCCCACGGCGATGCTGCGATCTATGAGACTATGGTGCGTCTTGCTCGGGGCAACGAAACTTTGCTTCATCCCTTTGTGGATTCCAAGGGTAACTTCGGCAAGGTCTACTCCCGGGATATGGCCTATGCTGCTTCCCGTTATACAGAGGCCAAGCTGGATGCCATCTGCGGCGAATTGTTCCGGGACATCGATTCTGATACCGTGGACATGGTGGATAACTACGATGGCTCCATGAAAGAGCCCAGTCTGCTTCCCACCACATTCCCCAATGTGCTGGTGTCTGCCAACCAGGGCATCGCTGTCGGCATGGCGTCCAATATCTGTTCGTTTAACTTGAAAGAAGTTTGTGATACCGCCATTGCGCTGATGGAAAATCCCGACCATGATATTCTGGAGACCTTGCCTGGCCCGGACTTTTCCACCGGTGCGGAGCTTCTGTTCGACGAAGCCACCACCCGGGAGATCTATTCCACTGGCCGCGGCAGCTTCAAGCTCCGGGCAAGGTGGCGCTACCAAAAGGAAGGCAATCTCATTGAGATCTATGAGATCCCTTATTCCACTGCCAGCGAAGTCATTATGGACAAGGTGGCGGAGCTGATCAAGGCCGGCAAGATCAAAGAGATCAACGATATGCGTGACGAGACCGACCTGGGCGGCTTGAAGCTGACCATCGACCTCAAGCGCGGCGTAGAGCCGGAGAAGCTGATGCAGAAGCTGTTCCGTCTGACGCCTCTGCAGGATAGCTTTGCCTGTAATTTCAACATCCTCATTGCCGGTATGCCCCGGGTCATGGGCATCGGCGAAATTCTGGAGGAGTGGACTGCCTGGCGTACCGATTGCGTCAAGCGCCGTATCTTCTTCCAGATCCAGAAAAAGGAAGACCGGCTACACCTGCTGAAAGGTTTGGAGCGGATCTTGCTGGATATTGACAAGGCCATCCGCATCATCCGGGAAACCGAGCTTGAAAATGAAGTTATTCCCAACTTGATGATCGGGTTTGGGATCGATGAGATCCAGGCAAACTATGTAGCAGAGATCAAGCTGCGCAACATCAACAAAGAGTACATTCTGAAGCAGACCAAGGCCATCTCCGAACTGGAAAAGGAGATCGCGGAGCTGAATGCTACCTTAAAGAGCCATGCAAAGCTGCAGAAAGTGATCATCTCCGAGTTGAAGCAGGTTTCTGAGAAGTTCGGTCAGCCCAGAAAGACGGAGATCATTTACGAAGTTTCCCAGGCAGAGCCGGAAGATGAGATCGAGCAGGTGCCGGACTATCCTGTTACTTTGTTCGTGTCCAGGGAAGGCTATCTGAAGAAGATCACCGCCCAGTCCTTGCGCATGAGCGGTGAGCAGAAGTTCAAGGAGGGCGACAGCCTGTGCTTCTCCGTGGAGACTACCAACCGGGCGGAGATCCTGGTATTTACCGATAAATTCCAGTGCTACAAATCCCGGCTTTCTGACTTTGACGACGGCAAGGCCTCTCAGTTGGGTGACTATTTACCCCAGAAGCTGGGCATGGAGCAAGGAGAGGCGGTGGCGCAGGTGCTGCTGCCCGGTGATTACAAGGGTTTTGCGCTGTTCTTCTTTGAAAACGGCAAAGCAGCGAAAGTACCCCTAAGCGCTTATGAGACAAAGACCAACCGCAAAAAGCTCACCAGTGCTTACTGCGACAAGAGCCCGCTGAAAACGGCTATGGCAATGCAGACCGACGAGCAGGTGGCGGTGTACTCCACCGATGGCCGGGCGGTGATCTTCTCTACAGCGCAGCTGCTGCCCAAGACCACACGCAATACCCAGGGCGTCAGCGTCATGTCTATCAAGAAAAAGGCAGCTGTCAGCCATGCGGTAAAGGCTGACAGCAGTGGCATTGTCAACCAAAGCCGTTACCGCACTAGAACGCTGCCATCTGCCGGCGCGATTCTGAAACCGGAGGATGCTCCAGAAAAACAAATCAGCTTTGAGGTCTGATTCACGGAGGAAGCAATGAAGAAATTCTATCAGTCGGCGTTATGGTTTGCCAAAATTATATTGGGCTGCGTGCTGTTCGCCCTGGGCTTTGACCTGTTTCTGGAGCCCAATGCGCTGAACGCCGGCGGTATTTCCGGCCTTGCGATGATCTTGGTCCATTTACTTGGATTCGGCTCGGTGGGTACGATCACCATTTTGATGAACCTGCCGCTGTTTATCATCGGCGGCATCAAAGTGGGCAAGAAATTCTTTATTGGTTCGTTGATCGGCCTGTTGACCAGCTCTGTGGCTCTGGATCTGCTGACAGTGTTGCCGGTGCCCCAGGTGGATCCGCTTCTGGCCACGCTGTACGGAGGCGCTCTGTGCGGATTGGGGATCGGGATCGTGTTTGCTGCAGGTGCTTCTACCGGCGGCTCTGATATTGTTGTCCGGCTGCTGAAAAGAAAATTCCAGAATGTGCCGATCGGCACCATCAATATGTTTTTCGACCTGACGGTGGTCACCTTGACCGGCCTTGCCTTTTGGGATATATCCCGGGCGCTGTACAGCGCGGTGGCAATTTTCGTTACCGGCCAGATCATCGACGCAGTGGTGTACCGCTTTGACTATTCCAAAGTGGCTCTGATCATATCGGAAAAGCATGAGGCTATTACCAAAGTGATCAATGAGGATCTGGACCGGGGCGCGACCTATCTGTCCGGTGAAGGCAGCTATAGCCATCAGCCGAAAAAGGTGATCCTGACAGTGGTGAAAAAGCAGCAGATCGCCGATTTGAAGCGGCTGGTGGTGCAGATCGATCCCAATGCATTCATTGTGGTGCAGGAAGCCCACCAGGTGCTGGGAGAGGGCTTTGGCCGCTATAACAAAGAATCCCTGTAAAGGAAGATGCTTATGAAACGGTTTGTCCCGGCATTGCTTTTGCTGTGCTTGTTGCTGGGTGGCTGCAGCACACTGTTTGACGGCAGCTATACCCATGTGGAACCTCACAAAGTGGAGGGCAGTCAGCAGGAAAATGTAAATATTTCTGCTGCCAATTATGACAGCCTGTGCAGGGCACTGACGGTTATGGCAGAAAGCGGCACCACCAGCGGTATTATTGCGGTACCGGACTATGACCAAAACCAACTGCGCTGGGATATTGACCGGGCAGTGCAGCATGCGCTGCAGACCAGCCCCATTGCCGCCTGGGCAGTGGAAGAAATTACCTGCGAGATTGGCTCCAGCGGCGGTCAAAGTGCTATTGCGGTGGATATCGCATATGTCCATGACCGGGCGGAGATCCAAAAGATCCGCAGGGTCAAAGATCTGGAGGCGGCCAGAACTGTGATCGCTGACGTGCTGGATGATTGCGGTACCGGCATGGTGCTGCTGGTGGAAAACTTTGAAGAAACGGATTTTGCCCAGATCGTGGAAGATCATGCAGATACCAGTCCGCAGACGGTGATGGAGACACCGGAAACGGTGGTCAACATTTACCCGCAGGAGGGAAGCCGGCGGCTGGTGGAGCTGAAATTTACATACCAGACCAACAGAGATACCTTGCGATCCATGCAAACGCAGGTACGGTCGGTATTTGATTCTGCAACCATGTATGTCAGCGGCTATAGTTTGGAATCGGAAAAGTATGAACAGCTGTATTCTTTTTTGATGGACTTCCTGGTGGAAGGAAATCTGCAGCTGAAAACATCCGTTACCCCTGCGTATAGTTTACTGCGCCATGGTGTAGGAAACGAGAAGGCTTTTGCCATTGTTTATGCGGCTATGTGCAAGGAAGCCGGTCTTCAGTGCCAGGTGATCAGCGGCACCTATCAGGGGGCATCCTGGTACTGGAATATGGTTTGCATCGATGGGGTTTACAGCCACCTGGACCTGCTGCAATGCAGCCGGGCAGGGAAGTTCCAGACCTTCACCGATGAGCAGATGGATGCGTATTATTGGGATTACGATGCTGTCCCTGCCAGTGATTGATGTAAAAAGGTGCGCTGCGTATCGCCGCGCCCCTGTTTGATCCATCGTCAGTCTT
>JAGBEM010000280.1 GCA_017936985.1 Oscillospiraceae bacterium | reverse complement strand
GCGTGCCGTCCTCTCCATAGCTGAAATCTTTCATAGTCGTGATTATTTCATCCCCGAGAAAGCAGCCCAAAGAAACCTGCACATAGGTTTTGCCAAGGGATTCAACATACTGTTTGACGGGTGTTCTGTCATTTTCCAAACCGGGAATACCGAGACATGCAACAGGGTCATCCGTGAATACAGATTCAGGTACAAGGAAATAGCTGTCATCCAATGGTTCTACCTTTGCAGATACGTAGATACTTTGCTTGTCTACAACAGCTTCAAGAACTGTGTACTCTGCGTACTGATTTTTGTAAGAAACCGTATCCACTGAGACATCATTGGCAAGGCTTTCCACGGCTTCTGCATCAAGCCCTCTGTTACGCAGATAATCAACAAGACCAAAAAAGCTGGTAGCATAAGCCACGATACCGAGAGACAGCACAAGACAGGCTGCAATGAGCAGGGTAACAAAACGCTTGGTAGTGCGTTTGGCAGTATATCTGTTCATGGATTTTGTCCTTTCCGGAGCACTTTGCATAAGATCAGGAGCAAAGACCTCAGTTTCGCTGATATGTCTGTCATCCAGTCTGTTCAGCGCATCGGAAATAATTTCCCGGTTCATACAAGCACCCCCTCTTTCATAAGTAGTTTTTTCAGTTTGTTTTTGGTACGGTGAAGACGGACAGATATTGAGCTGTAGCTCATATTTGTCATTTGGACAATATCGGTCAGAGAATCGGCATACCAGTATCGGCGCATGAATATGAACTTGTCTTCATAACTGAGAGTATCAAGGAAATGGTTAATTATCATGGCAAGCTCTTTTGCCGAATATGCGTCCTCAACGGTATCAATGTCCGGAATGCATTCAGCCAGTTCATCCAAAGCCAAGTCATACTGGGAGTTCCGCTTCTCAGCCGAGTTGCTGTGATACTTTTTAGTTGCAAGATTGCGCGCTATTTTACACACGAAAGTACGCAGCTTCTCAGGTATTTGTGGTGGTACACTGTTCCACGTAGCCAGCCAAGTGTCATTAACACATTCTTCCGTGTCCTGCAGGTTGCCAAGAATGCTATATGCCACTTTTCTGACCGGGGAACCATGCTTTTTTGATATTTCGATTATTGCCTGCTCTGAGCGCTCAAAGAACAGGTCGATTATCTCGGGGTCGGTCATTTCTGTCACCTCTTTCCGTCTCACCTATATAGTACGGATTGAGAACGGATTTTTACATGATTTTTAAAATTTTCGTACTTCACAGAGCGGCAAGCAGGGCAATGGACGGGACGATGGAAAAGGTGACGGAAGACTTGATGACGGCCATAACGGTCTCTTTCTCCACACCCATCTCCAGGGCTTTCTTGTAGCACAGCCGCAGATAGAACAGAATCATCACCACAACAATGGCAATGCCGATGCCGGTGATCGTCCACAAGAGGCTGCTGTTTGCGATTTCTTTGAAGCTCATACTTTCCTCCTCATGTTACAGGCCTTCCCCAGCTTCGGCCGCGGCGGATGCACCTCATGTCACAAATTGGATAAAAAACCACATTATGTGCGTGATTCTACACTCCGTTCTTGTCCTTGTCAAGGTAGTGATTTAGAGCTTTATCGCAAAAAAGCGTACGCCGCCGGGCTTTGCGTTCTCTTCCCTCTTGGCAGAATTTACCTTAAATAATATTAAGTTTTTGTTTACAAATATATCTTTCCTTTTACGCTGCTTTGCGCTATAATGTAGCCAATCTGTAATGAAGGATGGCGATTCATCATCAAAAAATCTGTTAAGCTGGTGCTCATCCTGCTATGCGTGGTGCTTGTCTGCGTATTTGGGTTCAGCGCCTTTAAGATCATAAGCACACTGCGAGGCTATAAGATCGCGGAAGAGAACTATAACGCGCTTTCCCAACAGTTTGTAACCGCCAGCACGCCCAAGCCCTCCGCCGCCCCCGGTGAGGAGCAGGAGGAGGAGCCGGTAGAGGTCTCCCCCATCAACGTTGACTTTGCTGCCCTCCAGGCCCAGAACCCGGAGGCTGCCGGCTGGATCTACAGCCCCAACACCGTGATCAACTACCCCATCGCCCAGACCGAGGATAACTTCACCTATCTTGACCACCTGCTCAGCGGCGAGATGAATGCCAACGGCACCATCTTCATCGACTGCCAGAACGCCAAGGACTTCAGTGATAAGAACACTCTGGTCTACGGTCACAACATGAATGACGGCTCCATGTTCGCAAGCCTGCGCAATTACCGGGACGCCGCCTATTATCCGGAGCATCCCTGTCTTTACATCAGCACCCCGGAGAAGAACTTCCGCCTTGACCTGTTCGCCGGCCTGGTGACGGAGCCGGACTCCTTTGTCTATGCCCGCCAGTTTGACGAGGATGAGCAGTTCCTGGCCTATGTGGAGAGCGCCAAGGCAGAGTCCACCTTCCAGAGCGATGTGGAGGTCGGCATTGAGGATAAGATCTGCGTGCTGTCCACCTGTACCTATGAATTTAACGACGCCCGCTATGTGGTCATCGGCAAGCTGGTGGAGATCCAGTAAGTCCCCACAACATACTTACCCCCGCTCCTTTTTTTCAAAGGAGCGGGGTTCTTGCATTTTTATTCGCTTGGAAGTTATTCTTCCTTCAGTTCCTCGCTTTTGTGCACCCCGGTAACGGAAAAGATGACCCACTCGGCGATGTTGGTGGCATGGTCGCCGATGCGTTCAAAGTACTTGCTGATCATCAGCAGGTCAAGGGCAAAGCCCCCGTTTTCCGGTGTTTGGGCGATCATCTGGATCAGGCTGTTTTTCACCTGGCTGAAATAATCATCTACCACGTCGTCATGGGCAATGACCGCTTCTGCCAGGGGCACATCCTGCTTCACATAGGCGTCCACGCTGTCGGTGACCATGGATATGGTGGCCCGGGCCATGGCGCTGAGCAGGGCGCAATGGGCTTCTCCGCAGCCCTCCAGATAGCCCACGATCTCAGCAATGTCCTCCGCCTGGTCGCCGATGCGCTCCATATCGGTGATCATTTTCAGGGCGGCGGAGATCTGCCGCAGGTCACCGGCCACTGGCTGCTGCCGCAGCAGCAGCTTCAGGCAGATGCCCTCCACATCCCGCTCCTTCTGATCCAGAGCCGCTGCAATGGGCGGCACCTTGGCGGCCAGAGTCGGACTGTCCTCCGCCAGGGCTTTTACCGCCAGCGCAATGGCATCCTCACACAGGGCGCCCATCTGGGTCATTTCTTCATTCAGCAGCGCCAGCTGCTGGTCAAAATAGTTCCGCATCAACCAAACCTCCCTGTTATATAGGCTTCTGTGCGCTTATCCGCCGGCTGGGCAAACATCGTCTGCGTGTCCCCATACTCCACCAGCTCTCCCAACAGGAAGAATGCGGTGCTGTCGGAAATGCGCAGGGCCTGCTGCATGTTGTGGGTGACGATCACAATGGTGTACCGGTCCTTCAGCCCCATTGCCAGCTCCTCAATGCGGGAGGTGGAGATCGGGTCCAGAGCGCTGGTGGGCTCATCCATCAGCAGCACGCTGGGCTTTACCGCCAGCGCCCGTGCAATACACAGCCGCTGCTGCTGGCCGCCGGAGAGGCCCAGAGCATTCTTCTTC
>JAGBEM010000023.1 GCA_017936985.1 Oscillospiraceae bacterium | reverse complement strand
TGGCTATCCGTCAGGCTGAACTGAAGCAGCAGTCTGATGTTAAAAAGGCTGAGGCAGACGCAGCTTATTCCATTCAGGAGCAGGAACAGCGTAAGACCATTGAGGTTACCTCTGCCAATGCAAATATTGCAAAGGCTGAAAGAGAAGCAGAGCTGAAGGCTCGCGAGGTAGAAGTCAGAAAGCAGACCCTGGACGCGGAGATTCGCGCCAAGGCAGATGCGGAACGTTACCGCCAGGAACAGGAAGCCCAGGCAGAACTGTTCAAGCGGCAGAAGGATGCAGAAGCAAAACGCTTTGAGCAGGAGCAGCAGGCTGCTGCCGAGATGAAGATGGCGGAGGCACAGCGCTTTGCGAGAGAGCAGGAGGCGGAGGGTATCGCAGCTGTAGGTAAGGCAGAGGCAGAAGCCATCCGGGCCAAGGCTTTGGCAGAGGCAGAAGGTATCGATAAGAAGGCCGAAGCTATGCGTAAGTACGGCGAGGCAGCGGTCGTGGAAATGATCATGAGCGCGCTGCCTGAAATTGCCAAGAATGTGGCAGAACCTCTCAGTAAGGTCGATAAGATCACCATGTATGGTGAGGGCAACAGCGCTAAGCTGTTGGCGGACATCGTCAATGGTACGACCCAGGTTACCGAGGGCATCAGTGCTGGTATGGGCATTGATCTGAAGAGCCTGCTCATGGGTGCCCTGGGCGGCAAATTGGCTGCTGACAATCAGCCCCCTGTGGTAATTGTACCCCAAGCGCAGAATACTGTGGAAGCACCGAGCTTCCATCCGGAAGAGCCGGTAATTGAATAAACGGCTTTGGAGCATCCTTGCATTGTAAGGATGCTCCAAAGTATAAAAGCACCGCCATTTGCAAAAGCGCAAATGACGGTGCTTTTCTGTTGAAATGGTCACTCCCACTCGATGGCGGTTTTTTGGTTTTGTGGATATATAGTGGTTACTGGTACATTAGCGTTCAAGATGTAGTGCTATTATACCAGTTATTTTATTTTACCCGAGTTTTGTTGGTCAAAAGTTGGTCACGGTTTGAATAACTTTGACCGCAATTCTGGACCACTCCACGAACATTCATTTAGCATACAGTAATTATATCATAGCTGCCGATCCAATGCAATACTTAGGAATAATCAATTATCCTCAAGCAGTTTTGCGAGAGGAATGTTCAGCAGTACTACTATTCCTTCAACGGACAACGGCTGCAATATCACAGTAGTGCAGCTCCTCCGGTGTTCCGATAGTGAAAGATAAAACCTTGCAAGGCAGGGGTATCTTTTTGACATTGCCTTCGGATGGGTAACGGCGCAGAATCTCCTGGATCAGATCGATATTTTCTTTTGGCAGAGCGCAGCGGTCGTGGGCGCAGTAAATGGTATCAAAGGGGAGTGCTTTCAGCGCTTCCATCCTGCGGCTGATCTCCTCCGGCGGGATTCTGGTGTGCATTCCGTGGAGCAGATGCCGAGCCACGGTATCGCCGCCCAGCAGAGTGCGTGTGTTTCTGTCCAGCAGGAGAATGCTACCGTCCGTGTGTCCCGGCAGGTGAATCACATCCAGAACCCGACCGCCAAGATCAATGGCATCTCCATCATGCAGGTATTGCAGCGGGGGACAGTTTTTGACGGGTTTCTGAAAAATTGCGCCTTTGCGAAGGAGCTTTTCATCGTCGGGGTGGAGCCAGACCTCGGGAAACTGGGTGATATGGTAAATATGGTCCACATGGGCATGGCTCAACACCAGCTGCACCGGCTTCCCGGCAAGATTCTCTGCGTATGCTTTCAAATTTTTGTTATCCAAAGCCAAATCAAACAGCAGCGCTTTATCTTCACCTACCACCAGATAGGAATTGCCGGTGGGCTTTCCGGGTGCAAGAGATTTTGGCTCGTCCGTTGGACTGTGCCGGGCATCGCAGAGAATGAACAGCCCCGGCTTTACTTCCGCGTGAAAGATATTTTCCATAGTCTTACTCCTTGTATTCTTCAAAGACCAGTTCCTCGATCTTTGCGCTGATGTAGGACCCGGAGCCGCCAATATCCGTCCGATTGGTCATCCATACGCAGGAAAGGTTGTCCACGGGACTGATAAAGAAATGGGCACCGAATGCGCCGCTCCAGCCGTAGGTCCCGGCGGTGACGGGGAGCTTTCCTTTCGCCGGGTCCTGCCGGATCTTCACACCCAGTCCCCAGACCTGTCCCGGATCCGGCTCCATGTGCTTTTTCGGCGCTTCCGTGTGCATCAGCCGGACGGTTTCGGGCTTCAGTAGCTGAATCCCATTGTAGATGCCGCCGTTACTTAGCATCTGCACAAAGTGATCGTAGTCCGAAAGGGTGGAGAACAGACCGCCGCAGCCGGCGATGTAGCCTTCCTCACAGGCGAGAATGCCATACATATCGTCCTTTGTTCCGGTAACATCCACCAGCTTGTTTTTCTTTCGCTTATAGGCTTTGACGATGTGCGTGCTTTTTACCTCATCAGGCCAGAAGAAGGAGTCTGTCATTTCCAGCGGCTCAAAAATTTCCTTTTGGAAGTAGCTTGCGGCATCCATGCCGGAAATTATCTCGATGATCTGTGTCAGCACATCGAAGCCTGCCCGGGGGGAATAACCTGTGTCCGTACCCGGCTGGAAGCCCAGCGCCCAATGGCTGAATTTCTCCATCTGCTCCGAGAGGGATTTCACCTTTGCCTTGTCCTTTGCCATGGCCATAAAGCCCACGATGCCCTGCTCCAGACCAGAGGAGTGGGACAGCAGATCCCGGATAGTAATTTCCCGGTCAGCAGGCTCGGTTTTGACCTTTTCCATGCGGAAGAAGGGCAGCTTCAGTAAAAGCAAAGCCATATTCATGCCGGGTTTATAGGCGTACCGCTTGTCGCAGGAGACCTGCATATTGGAAAACTGGGGAAGAAACTTGGAAACAGGATCATCAAGACAGAGAAGCCCCTTTTCCATCAGCTTCAGGATGCCTACGGCGGTGACCGGCTTGGTCATGGACATCATGCGGAAAATTGAATTATCGCCAATTGGGGTTTGGGTAGATAAGTCTGCCCAACCCCATTTGTTTTTATAGACGATCTGTCCGTCCTTGCGGACGATCATGGCACCGCCGGAAATTTCCCGGTTGTCCACATAGCCTTGGATCACAGAATCGATTTTCTTACTCATGGCATTAACCTCACAATTGCGCGCAGACTGACATTTTCCGGGAACTGGCCCATTCCTCGTTTGATCCACTCGTCCACCATACCGTAAAGAGCACCGGCCAGAGCAGCGCGGGTATAGGCATCTTCTTCCGTGCCTGCGGCATCGGACATACAGCAGGCAAAGATGTGTTCCTTGATCAGGTGGGATGCGTTGTTCTGATAAAGAAGCTTGATAAGATTCTCGTTTTTGCGGTACTCCGCCAGAAGCTCAGGCCAGAATGTGGCATAGAATTCCTCGTTGGGTTTCTTGGAAAATTCAATCCACCAGTCGTCGGTGCATTTTTTTAGATAGTACACCAGAATCTCTTCCATGGATTCATAATTGCGGTAAAAGGATACCCGGCCCACCCCGGCCCGGCTGCACAGCTCCGATACATTGATTTGTGCCAGAGGCTTTTTCTCCATCAGCTGCAGCAGTGCCTGGGTCAGACTTTCCACTACTACATCATGGGCTTCATTCTTTCTTGCCAATGCTGATACACTCCTTTGCAATGTGTTTCAGTTCGTCGTTTTTTTGAGAAAAACACTTGAATTTTACATCCAAAGTGATACACTTGTTTCAGTTACATATTACACATAGAAAATGAGTTTGTCAATACGGTTTTTGTTGATTATGCAAAGGAGTTGGTGCGGCAGTGTTTCAGAACGATACGACATTGAACGAGATTTACAATGCTGAATATATCCGTCTCATCCGGGATTGCCTGGTCTCCGGCGGAAACTTCTTCGGCGAGAATGGACACTTGACTCTGGTACAGCTTCAGCAGAAGAATCCTACATGGTTTGCTGGGGATATCCTATATGGCTTACAGCGGCTGAAAACACCCTACGAGGTTCACTGTGTATATGCGCAGGACGATCCGCACTTGGCAAGTGTGAAGCTGACTTGGCTTCCTGCGGAGAAAAAGCTGCATGATACTTTCGTGATCCTTATGGCAGGTGGTGCCTATGGTGCAGTCTGTACTATGGTGGAATCCCTCCCGGTGGCGGCTAAGCTGAACGAGCTTGGCTATGATTGCTTCTGTTTGAATTACCGTACTGCCGTGCCGGAGAGCTTTGTAAACGGTCTGCTGCCGGAGCCTATGGATGATCTGGCGGCGGCACTTCGTTACATAACCGAAAAGAAGACATATTTTGGTGTAAACCCGAATGACTATGCTGTTTCTGGCTTTTCTGCCGGAGGGCATCTGGCATCCATCTGGGGAACGGCACACTTGGGGGCAGGAAAATATGGTCTTCCACAGCCGAAATGTGTGCTCCTTGGGTATCCGCTGATCTCCATGGCCAATGTGCCGGAAAGTCCCGTAAAGCAGTACCTATGCGCAGGAATGTTTGGCGCAGGATATATGCGGGAAGATATTGAAAAGTACGATGCAAGCCGCCATGTGGATGCAGCATATCCGCCCTGCTACATTGTTCGTGCCATGGATGATCCGACGGTCTCTGTTTTAGACGGCGACTCTATGAAAGCTGCCATGGGCGAACGCTGCATGATCGAGCAGGCGGAAACTGGCGGTCATGGTTTTGGTTTAGGCTCGGATACACCTCTGGATGGTTGGGTGGAACGGGCAGCTGCGTGGATGGAGGGATTGTGATGCTGGAAAAAGATAATGTCAGATTCTTCGATACCTCCACTTTGACTGAAACACCCGGCATCCGACAGCGGTGTAATCCGCAGTATCTATTGGATGCGCTGAAAGTCCGTTTTCCCGGGGAGGAATTTACCGTCACGCGGGCGGAGATCAACTATACCGGCATCTACAAAAGCAAGGTTAACCCCCTCATAAAACTTTTATGGGCGAAAACGGATCTGGAAGGAATGCCGCCTTTCTGCCGTATCGAGATCAACCACAAGACCGGCTCCGCCGATGAAAACATCATCATCTGGAGTCCTCTTGCATGGAATGACCGCTTTGCCGGAACTGCGGGCGGCGGCAGCAGCACCGGAAGCTATGGACATATCACGGTTCCCAACAATGTCAGCCGTGGCTGGACCGTTCCCTATGCGCTGATCAATGGTTTTACCGCAGCCATTACAGACGCAGGTAACGAAGCTTATGGCAATACATGGGGACAGGATCAAAAAACCGGTGAAATTTACTGGGACCGGATCGAAAACTGGCGCGCAAGAAGTACCCACAACATGACAGTGTTTGGCAAGGCTGTGGCGGAAATTCTCCATGACCGCCCGGTAAAATTTTCCTACATGAACGGCGGCAGCGGCGGCGGACGGCAGTGCATGGTGGAAGCGCAGGAATATCCGGCCGATTACGATGGTATCTGGGCCTGCTGCCCGGCCATCAACTGGGCGAAATTTCTGATTGTAGGCTTCTGGCCCCAGGCGGTGATGCGTTCCTACGGCTATCCGCTGCATCCGAAAAAGCTGGAATACTTCGCCGATGCCCTCCAAAACAGCGTAGGCGGTGCGGAAAGCTACTACCGCTTGGAAAAGCATCCTGTTGTTTTTGATCCGTTTACCTTGGTAGGACACAAAACCAAGGCGGGAGAAATCACGAAAACGGATGCGGAAATGATGAAGAAAATCTGGGACGGCCCTGCCTATTACCCCGGATTCCAGCCGGGGCAGAAGAACTGGAACAAGATCATCCCCATCGGCTGGTTCTATTATCCCTTGTTTGGAAAGTGGCCCAAGCCTTTTCCGCTGGCGGATATCTGGGCTCGTTGGGTCACAGGTGATCCCAAACAGAAATTTGATGCTATCACCCCGGAGGAACTGGAAGAACTCTTTGATGCAAGCAGCAAAAAGTTTGCAAATTGCAATGCGGATAACGCGGATCTGCGCCCCTTTGCGGCCCGGGGAGGTAAGCTGATGATCGACCACGGCTGGGATGATCCTTTGATCCCCACCATGGGCACCATCGAGTACTATCAGCGAATGGTGAAGATCCACGGGGGAAAAGAAGCGGCCGACGATTTCTGCCGGCTGTACATCACCCCCGGCGATAATCATGGAAACTGCCGGGGCAATGGACCCGGCATCACCCAGACCGATGGCATCAAAGCGCTGATGGAATGGGTAGAAAAAGGAATTGCCCCGGAGGAGATCCGGGTGGTTCAGGTACACCCCAAAACTGGAGAAACCATCTGTGAACGGACACAGAAACCATACACAATAACGGAGGGATAACCATGGCGAAGAAAGCAAAGGTTCAGCCTGAGGGCTGGAGAACAACAAAGAAAGAGCGCATGAACTATTACATCGGTGATCTGGGCCGCAGCCTGGAAGGCTACATCGTCACCGCTATGATGACTCTGTTTCTGCTGTTCCAGGGCATTGACCTGATCAAGGTGTCCGGTGCCATTTTGGTGGTCAAGATCATTGACGCATTTGACGATGTGATCTTCGGCTTCTTCATTGATAAGCTGAACATTAAAAACAGCAAACTTCTGGGTAAACTGGCAGGCGAAGGCAAATACCTGCCCTGGTACCGGGCGACCTTCTTCCTGTTCCCCATTTTTACCGTCATTTTCTTCCTGATGCCCCAGAGCGCTTCGGAAACAGTCAAGCTGATTTGGTTCACTGTTACTTATCTTCTGTATGACTTGACCTATACTCTGGTGGAAGTTCCCATGAACTCCATGGTCGTTTCTCTGACCGATAACACCAACGAGCGGGAAACGATCCTAAAAAACAAAGGCATCATCTCCGGCATTTTCACCATGCTGGCAGGCGTGATCTGGACGGTGCTGATCAGCGAACATGTGGGCCTGTCCATCCAGTCTGTGGCGCTGGTTTCCTCCGTGATCTTCTTCTTTATGATGCTGCCTCTCGCTACCAAGGTAAAGGAGCACAACGCGGAGTTGAAGAACGCGGAAGATGAGCGCTCTACCGAACGGTACACCTTCAAGGACATGCTGAACTGCGTTAAAACCAATAAGTATGTCTTCATCATTCTGCTCAGCGTCCTGTTGTACACCGGTCTGCAGACCGGCGGCAGTTTGGGTACTTACGCATCCTTCTACCTCTATGGCGATTCTCTGATTCTGATCATCCCCATTGCCATTGCGTTTATTCCCCAGACTATTGCTCAGATGAATACGGACCGCCTTTGCCGGAAGTTCGGCAAGAAAAAGGTGTTCCTGATCTGCGGTCTGCTGGGTTCTGTCATCTATTCCATGATCTACTTTGCCGGCTACCATAATTTTGCCGTGATCACCGTTCTGCTGGTGCTGCAGGCCGTTCCCGGTAATATTTCTGTGATTGCAAAAACTTTCTTTACGCCAGATACCATTGAGTACACCCGGTACAAGACAGGTAAGGACTGCTCCGGCATCTTCTTCTCTCTGAATGCGTTTGTGAACAAGCTCAGCAGCAGTATCTCCGCATCTTTGGGCCTTTTCCTGCTGGGACTTTCCGAGTGGGTTGCCGTGGAGGCAGAAAGCTTTGAAGAGCTGGCCGCGCTGAATGTGCCCCAGACCCAAAATGCGCTGGATTCTCTGTGGACCATCTATATGCTGATTCCGGCAATCGGTACCATTCTCAGCGTCTTGGTTGTGGCGTTTTACAGCTTGAAGGAATCGGATGTAAAGCTGATGGCTGCCTGCAATGCCGGTGAGATCACCCGCGAGGAATGCGAAGCCAAGCTGTCCAGAAAGTATTGATACATTATTGCGCCTGTGGGCAGCAGTTCACGGGCGCAGCTTGCCGTTGGAGGAAATAATGGAACTTTACGCAGTTAAAATCAATGGAATTACGAACCCGGTTGGGTATTTGCTGGATTCCGTTCTTTGTTCCTGGAAGGTGCGAAATGCCCAGGGATCAAAGCAGAGTTACGCAAAGATTGAAGTATCTCTATCGGAAGCCTTTGAAGATGTAATTTATGTCTTAGAAGGTGATCTGGCCTCTCTCGGCACGAAGCTGGATATGCAGCTTTCGCCCCGCACCCGGTATTATTACCGGGTAACGGTTCAGTCCGATGCTGGAGAGATCGCGGTCAGTGATACCTGCTTTTTTGAAACAGGAAAGCTGAATGAGCCTTGGCAGGCGCAGTGGATCGGTATGCCCCAGGATGGCTCCTTCCACCCGGAATTTCGTAAATGCTTTGATTTGTCAAAGGAAGTAAGACAAGCGCGGCTGTATATCTGCGGCCTTGGCGTATTTGAAGCCTATTTGGGTGATAAAAAGATCGGCGACGATCTGCTTGCGCCCTTTATCAACGATTATCAGGAGCATTTCCAGTATTGCACCTATGATGTGACTGGCTTGCTTCAACAAAAGAATGAACTGACCGTATTGCTGGGAAAGGGCTGGTATCTTGGAAAATTTGGTCTGGCCTGTATGGCACACCCGGAGCGGCCATTCGCGCTGATTGCAGAGCTGCATATCGGCTATAAAGATGGCAGCTGTGAGGTAATCGCCTCTGATGAAAGTTGGCAGTACCGTAACAGCTATGTGACATTTTCAGATATCTACGACGGTGAAACGCAGAATTATATGGTGCCCCACAAAGAATGGAAACAACCCGGATTTGTAGATGCTCCCGGCAGGCTGACAGAACGGTACTCACCCAGCGTCAAGGCGATGGAACGACTTCCGGTCCGGGAGGTTATTCACACGCCTGCGGGAGAAACGGTGCTGGATTTCGGGCAGAATTTCGCTGGCATCGTGGAGTGCAACCAGTATCTCACTGTGGGAACAAAAATGAAGCTGGAATTTGGCGAGATTCTGCAAAATGGTAACTTCTATCATGATAATTACCGTTCTGCCAAAACGGAATTTACTTATATTT
>JAGBEM010000279.1 GCA_017936985.1 Oscillospiraceae bacterium | reverse complement strand
TTATTCCCACGACGAAGCTGTCCATAATGCTCTGGTCGGCAGCAATCACCATGCAGATACCATTCAAGGCATTCGCAATGCGGTGGCGGCCGGGCTGGATATCAGCATCAACACTCCTCTGTGCAAAAAGAATGCAGATTACGAAGCCGCCCTGAAATTCATTCATTCTCTTGGTGTTCGTTTTGTGACCGTCAGCGGATTGATTTGCACCGGTATGGCCGGGATCAACCATAAGGAATATGACCTCACCAGCGATGAACTGTTTGAGATCGTTAAGACCGCAAAAGAATTCTGCAACGCCCACGAGATGGAGATCGACTTCACATCACCCGGACTGATCAATGCTGAAAAGCTTGACGATCTTGGAATGAATGTACCAATGTGCGGTGCGGCCCTGAGCAATATGGCCATTGCGCCGGATGGAACAGTTGTTCCTTGCCAAAGCTGGCTCGGTGCGGATGCGTCCCTTGGAAATATCCTCACGGATCCTTTTAAACGGATTTGGAGCCATCCGATGTGTAAACAGCTTCGGAATATGTCCGAAGAGCAGGCACTTAGCTGTCCCTTCCGGGCAGCGAAAGGCGGTGAGCGGGCATGAAAAAGGGCCGTGTAAGCTCAAAAGCGATATATACGGAGGAGGAGATTCGCAGTAATCGCACATTTCCTACCGGAAATACAGTTCTTCTTGCGATCATCATTGCTGTTCAAATTGGTCTGATTATCTTGGGCATTTGCTATCAGCCCAAGCCCCAGGATGTAATCCACCAATACAATGTTACAGTGCACCCCCTGGACGATGGTAGCTTGGATATCGAATACCACCTTGTTTGGGAAGCGTTAGATACCTCTGAAGAGCTGACTTGGGTTGAAATCGGTATGGCAAACGAGAATTTCTCCGTTTATCCTGACTCGATCACCTCAAATATCAGCACCTACAGTAAATACACTGATGAGGACTATGTTTTCCTTCGGCTTGACTTCAAGAAGGCGTATCTCGGTGGCGATGTGATCGAATTTTCCTTCAAGATAAATCAGAAGGATATGCTTTGTAAGAACGAATCCGGCTATTTCTATGAATTTGTTCCCGGCTGGTTCAACGCCATTCAGGTTGAACAATATGAGTTTCTGTGGCTTATGGACGGCTCTAAGGACTATGTCCAACGAGGAAGTCTTGATTATGGCGAATACAGTAAGATGACGGTTCAGTACGGCATGAACGATTTTGCCGGATGTCAGACGATCAAATACTCTCCCTTTGATGGTAGCGGAGCATACAACGATCTTCAGGAAGATAAGGTTGGCATTCTTGTTCTGTGCTGCATGGGTGCTGCACTGCTGATTATTGCGGAAGTGTACATTGTAGACTCCTATGTGTCCTATAACCGTGGCAGAGGGTTCCTTTCCGGGCACGGCTATTACATCCACACTTATGGCAGATCCAATCCCCACTACATCCGGGCAAGAGATCGGTATAACGCAACCCACGCAAGAAGCTCCGGTGGTCGCAGCGGAGGCGGTTGTGTATGTGCGTGTGCTTGCGCCTGTGCTGGCGGTGGCCGTGCCGGCTGTAGCCAGAAAGATACATACAAAAATCCATAAAAGTATAACCCTTGGGGGATTTCCTCCAAGGGTTATTGCATCTTATTGACAGTTTGATTATAATAGGGGAGAAATACGAAAGAAGGTGAACATATGGCCTATCGGGTTGCAATCGTGGATGACAGCACAACAGATGCAGAATTCGTGAAAGGTATTTTGAATAGCTGGGCAGATCTTCGTCAGGCAAACATCCAGGCCGAGGTGTTCCCTTCGGCGGAGGCATTCCTGTTTCGGTATGCCGAGGACAAGGAATGGGATATTCTGCTGCTGGACATTGAAATGGGTGCTATGGATGGCGTGACCATGGCAAAGCGGGTACGCCAAAGCAATGAAGCGGTGCAGATCGTGTTTATTACTGGCTACTCCGATTACATTGCCGAAGGCTATGAGGTGGCAGCGCTGCATTACCTGATGAAGCCGGTGAACCGGGAGAAGCTATTGACCGTTCTGGACCGTGCGATGGAAAAACGGAAGCAGGAGGAGCGGTGCCTGAACCTGGAAGCCTATGGCGAGATGGTGCGTATTCCGTTCTACGAGATTCGCTATCTGAATGTGCATCAAAACTATGTGACCGTCCATGGTAAGGCGGATTACACCGTTAAGCGCACCCTGGGCGATTTCGAGAAGGAACTCGATGACCGTTTCTGCCGGGTAGGCCGTGGTATGATCCTAAATCTGAAGTACATCCAGCGGGTCACCAAAACGGAAGTCCGCTTGTCCGATGGCACCGTGCTGCCCCTTCCCAGAGGTGCATATGAGCCGCTGAACCGGGCGATTATTCAGCATACATAAGGAGAATGGTTATGAGCGAGATCAAGCATTCCAAAATTGAAGATATCCCCGTAAGCCACAAATGCGAACATGAGGGTTACGAATACTTCCGCAGGAAGTTTATTCCCTTTGGTGGTGCGAAGAATTCCTTGGTCAGCGTTTATGAGATTCCTCCCCATAAATCCGCTTATCCCTATCATTTCCACCACAATAACGAAGAGACCTTCTATATTCTCAGCGGTGAAGGAGTCTTGAGAACTCCAGAAGGTGAGAAAAAGGTCACAGCAGGAGAATTGCTATTCTTTCCGACTGGACCTGCCGGTGCACATAAGCTAACCAACAGCTCTGATACAGAGAACCTTGTTTATATTGACTTTGATGTGGTGCATGATGTGGATATTACTATTTATCCCGATTCCGATAAAATTGGTGTCTGGGGTATGGGAATCAACCAGCTTTATCCCCAAGGTGAAGCAGTCGACTACTATGATGGAGAATAGTTTATGTCTCTCTTTTCTAAGCAAATAGATAAGCGGATCGCTGCCTACCAGCGGGAGCTGATCGAGACCCACTACCGGGAAGTGGACAATATGTACCGGCAGATTCGCGGTTGGCGGCATGACTACCGCAACCATATTCAGACTATGAAGGTGCTGGCTGCTAATGGCGACATGGATGCCATCAAAGCCTACCTGGACGAACTGGACACTGATTTGAATACCGTGGATACCGTGGTCAAGACTGGAAATGCCATGGCGGATGCCATCCTGAACAGTAAGATTTCCCTGGCGCAGTCCAAGTTTATTACCGTCCTGTGCGATGCCCATATCCCGGTGAAGCTGAAAATGTCTGAGCTGGATCTGTGCTGCATCATTGGCAACCTCTTTGACAATGCCATCGAAGCCAGTTTGTCCTTACCGGAAGACCAGCGACAGATCCGTGTGTACATGGACATGAAGGGTACCCAGCTCTATATCTCTTTCACCAACTTCACTTCCGGTAAAAAGATGGCGAAGGTGGGCAACGTGTTCCAGACCACCAAGGGTGACGGTCATGGTTTCGGCCTTGTGCGGATTGATAACATCATCGAACGGCTGGATGGATACCTGAGCCGCAACTCCGAGGACGGTGCTTTCACCACGGAAATTCTCATTCCGCAGGTGTAAATTTGCAATTCATCACCGCAGTTTAACGATTCGTCCCCGAAATGTGCCGGGGACGAATTTTTATGATACTATATACTCACGAGGTGAGGCAAATATGAAAGTAAAAGATAAACCAAAATACAGCATCTGGCAGAATGTCTGCTTTATGGTGCGAACCGCTTGGAATACCCACAAACGGGTACTGGCTATGTGCCTGGTAATTGCCGCTGTTCAAGTGGGATTAAATCTGGCACAGCTCTATGTAACACCTGAGATTTTAGCGAAGGTAGAGCAGGGCGCATCGATCAAGGATCTGCTGCTGACCATCGGTATGTTTTCTGCGGCACTGTTTCTCCTGATGGGAGCGAAAGGATACTTGATTGAAAATAGATTACCAGCGGAGGTTGATGTTCGCTCTGCGGTGATCCGGCTGATTACACGCAAGACCTGCGAAACATCCTATCCCAATACACGCGATCCCAAGGTCCTTAAAATGAAGGAGCAGGCAGATGCAGCAACCAGCAGCAACCGTGATGCAACAGAACATATCTGGACAACATTGACGCAGATTCTGACCAATGTTACAGGATTTGCTATTTATCTGCTGTTACTGTCCAATATGAATTCATTTCTGATTTTGGTGGTAGTCGCAACTGCTACGATCGGCTTTTTCGTGTCTAAGCACATCAACGAGTGGGAATACCGTCACAAGGATGAAATGGAAGGTCACTATAAAGAACTGAATTATTTCCTGGAGAAACCCAGACATCTGGCTTTTGCAAAGGATGTTCGGATCTTTGGCCTGGGCTCATGGCTCCGGGAACTGCAAAGCAAAGCCATAAAAATGTTGACTGCATTCATCGTCCGTAGAGAAAAAGCCTATATCTGGGCCAATGTGGTGGATGTTGTTATGACCCTGCTCCGCAATGGCAT
>JAGBEM010000278.1 GCA_017936985.1 Oscillospiraceae bacterium | reverse complement strand
GGTTCTGCCATGAAGATTGCAGAGGAAATCAGCGAAGCAGTTAAATTCGAATTGGGTATTACTGTAAGCATTGGTGTTTCGGACAACAAGATTACGGCCAAGCTGGGCAGCGATTATAAGAAGTCGGACGCAATTACTCGCATCGAGAAAGACAACTACACGGATATCGTTTATCCTCTGCCTGTTGAGGATCTGCTGTATGTAGGTTCGGCTACCAGTCGCAAACTGCGTTCAATCGGCATCAGTACAATTGGTGATCTGGCAGAGTGTCCTGTAGAAATTCTTACTCGTAAGCTTGGCAAAATGGGTGCAATCCTACACATGTTTGCAAATGGCCGGGACATCTCCCCTGTTCAGCGAACCGACCATGTGCCAAACATCAAGAGTGTTGGAAACAGTGCCACAACGCCACGGGACTTGATCTGCGATGACGATGTTCATTTAATGTTGTTCCTCCTGTCCGAAAGTGTAGCTTCACGCATGAGGAATCTGGTTTCCCGCTGTACCGTGGTGGAGGTCTATATTCGTGACACCGAGCTGAACTCTTTCTGCCGTCAACGGAAGCTTCAGACACCCACCTGCTCCAGTTCAGAGATTGCCAATGTCGCCTTTGATTTGTTTCGAAAGAACTATCACTGGGACAAGCCGGTACGAAGCATTGGCGTTCGTGGCTCCGGACTGGTCACAGCTGACGCCGGCGTACAGCTGTCCTTTTATGCCGATGCCATCAAGCGCGACAAGTGGGAGCGCATCGACGCGGCAGTTGATGAGCTGCGAGAGCGATATGGGTACATGAGTGTCCGACGTGCCCTGACTCTGGCAGATCCGCTTTTAGGTGCAATCAATCCAAAGGACGATCACACCGTACACCCTGTCGGGTACTTCGGAGGATAATGCATGAGAAGACAAGAGCAAAGAGAAAAGCGCTATGTGCCGGTCCAGGTGCGTTTTGATACTGAAGGCAACATGCGTCCTATGGTCATTGAATTTGATGAGGCCCACGCCTACACCATCGACAAGGTAACTGATAAATGCCGAGCAGCCTGCCAACGTGTTGGCGGCGTTGGCATCCGCTATACTTGTATGATCCAAGGACAGGAAACCTATCTGTGGTTTGAAGAGAATCGTTGGTTTGTTGAGGCCAAACAATAAGGTGGCTTTTTCTAGAATTTATGTTATAATGATGATGTTTACCGGAGGTGATGTTAGATGGATAACTTGGAGATGCGCGAACGTCTTGGGCGTGTCTATTCTGCATTGCAGGAAAAAGGCTATCATCCGCTCAATCAAATCTGCGGATACATTCTGACCGAAGATCCTACATACATCACCAACCACAAAGATGCACGCACCATTATTTCTCGAATCGACAGAGAAAGTCTGTTGTGGGATATCGTAACAAAATATTTTGAATGAATTAAGGGACTGGCAAATGCCAGTCCCTTTTGTCTGTACAAATTTCGCTTTACTGAAATCGGTATCCTCGTTCCTGTAAGGAATGCAGAAATCCCATAAAAAACTCACGGCAAGCAAAGGAGTGCTGTTCATAGCCGGAAACACTGTGAAACGAAGCAATACGATTCGTGTCACAGAGCCAGACCGTATAACTGCGTTGTTCCATGGCACACCTCTGTTACTGCAGCACTGTCAGGGACAATGTCTTTTCTGCAAGATTCACCTCATACCGGTAGGTTCCCTTCAGATGGATGAGCGTCTGCCCTTCGTTAGTCAACTCCTCCGTAGGGAAGATTTTTTCATAGATCAATTTTCCGCTTTCAAACATCATGTTATCTGGCAGAGCAGGCGCAACCGCATTTTCGTCCGGCATCGGCAGATATGCCAATGTTCCATCAGAGAAGCGGAGCTGGAAGACCTGTCCGTTGCCGCGGGGGACACCTACCCATGTAGAAAGGAAGGCAATACAATCTTCACCTTCTACATACTGACCAAGGGAAGTAAAAGTTTGGCTGTAATCCGGTCCGCCCTGTACCCATGCGAGGCGTTCCTCATAAGTCATATCATCAGGGGAGGCGGACAATTTCTGCCCCAGTACGTTCACATCCTCCGGTCCAAAAGTTTTTGCTGGTACCGTGCCGTGGAGGGCCACGTAATTGCGGATAGCGCTTTCGTCACACTCCGCAGGTAACGGGTCATAGTATCCGGCCACTCCGGTGCGGTTCAGTATCTCCAATGCCTCTGGCGGAAACACGGTTGCCACACTGGTAGTACTGCCCGGCGTCCAGAATTCATCCAATTTCCACTTGCCATCTTTCCAGACATAGGTCAATACTGTAGGGACATGCACACTATCCGTGGCAGCGTATTTTCCTTCATGGTATACATAGGCGGCGTACAGCACATCAGAATAGAAAGTGTAAGTCTCCGCATTCAGCTGCTCTGTTGCCAGATGCGCGTGAGCCTCCGTCAGGAAGTCCGCTGCTGCGGCACTCCCGTTACCATAGGTAGTAATGACTGTATTGAAGTTTGCCATGATGGCCGCGTGTATCTCTTCTTCTGTTGGCGGAGTGGAGGGGCCTTCCTCTGTTGTAATACCGGAAACAGCAGGGCGGACACTCCATCCCTCCGGATTTTGGACTGTCATAACCCCTTGTGTCCCCGCGAACCAGATTGCGCCGTTGGCAGCGCCAATCAAACCGTCGTTGGTCAATAAATCCGCCCGATTATCACCGAGCTGCCCTTCCTGAATACGATCCCACAGTCCGTCGGTGAAAATATCATCGTAGTATGGCAGCAGTTCCGTTGCATTATTTACGATAGACATTCCCCCATCAACTGTCACAGACGCGGGATAGACAATCTTATCCAAAACTGCCTCCCTGTTGTCGGATTCAATCAGGGTAATGAACTCTGCATAGAATTCCTGCGCCTCCGCTTCCTGAATGCCAGTCCGCAGGATAAACAGTTCCTCTTCGGAGGGCTCCGCCGTTTCAATTCGCTCCTTGGTGTCGGGATCAAGCCCGAATATCTCCCAGAACGCAGTATTCTCTTTGTCACCGAGGGCGTAGCCGCCGTAAGAACCGAACACGATGGTGTCACAGCTGTCGCACCCCTTGAATACGGTCAGCTTTTCGCCGCCGGTAAAAGTCAAGGTCAGCTTGGCTCCATAGCCGCAGGCACCCACAATGTCATGCTTCGCATTTTTCAGAATTTCCCGCAGGCGGGGCAGGTCTTCCTCATCGGCGTAGAGCGGAGCATCCAGCCAGTCACAGTCTAACCGGGCTTCCCGGATGGTATCTGTAATGTAGCTGGGGTCTCCGAAGCGGTAGTCGCACTTCTCCACAGCCAGATCCAGAACCGTCTGGGGAATTCCCTCCCGCTCATTGTAATAGGTCGTCTGGCCGTCAATGTGCAGGGATGCAGAGAAACCAAAACCCTCGGTGATGCTGACTCGTTCCTCTGCCAGAATGGCCTGCGCTTCTGCTTCGGTCAGAGCGATTCTTTCTGCGATTTCTCCGAACTGATCAGAAATCAGATACACAAAGAGGAAGGTATCCGTCTGACCGCATACATCAATCCCGCGGGAAACGGCGTCTTCGATATACTCCCGCCCGTTAGGGGTATGGAGATACTGGTTCCATGGGTCATTCAGGAAAAAGGAGTTGTCTTTCGGCTGGATCAGAATGAGTCCACTATTGGCGGACCAATAGATCTGGCTGTCCTCAATACGGTAGCCTACAGATGACGGGATATCTTTTTTGTTTTCGGCCAGTATTTCATTCACAGCATCAGGGTTTTCTTCCCGATAAAGGAGTTGGAACACCTCATTTTCTCCCGTAGAAACCTCCATGCCGTACATACCGTAGAGGGGGCTTTCAGTCGGATCCCCGTTATACTGTCCAACAATATAGGCAGTTTTGCCATCCTCGGTTTCCCGTGCGATGAGAGAATAGTCATCCAACAGGTCTTCGTACTCTACCAGAAGACTAGCCTGCCGCTCCGGATCCATGTCCTGGAATGTCTCACCTGCGGCCAATTCCAGATAGTAGAAAATGTCTTCCGCCGTGTCATAGGAGACCTGGGCTTCTGCACGAAGATACGCTTTGTAAAGTTCCATGGCGGCAGCAGCGTACTTGTCGCCGTATTTCGCCCGCATCTCATCCGTATTGTAGTCGATGTTGATCGTGTCTGAGTTGGTCACACCCATGAGCGACCAGGTCTCTTCTCCGCTGCTGGAATCGCAGAGAATTGCAAAATAAGGCTGTCCTGTGCTGCTATATTCAGTAATCCAACCGTCCTCCATCTGCATACCGCCTGCCAAAACCACATGGTCAGGCTCAGACGGCAGAAGCCGGTACTGCAACCGATATAATTCAATGATGTGTGTTTCGGTTTCCATCAATCTGCAGCGTCTTTCCAGGCCAACCACCTTGGCCTCAAGGATGGAATACTCTCCGCCGATTGCATTCTCACCGGCCCCCAGGTCGTTATAGTATTCCGTTTGCTGCATGATATAGTCATTTATAATGTCCACAACAGTATCGGAGTATTTGGCATCCACTTCCCATGTGATCATGCCGTTCTCTCCTTCGGCATCCTTCCGGGGATTCGCGGCACAAAATACAATGGCGACAACGCAGGCAAGCAGCGCAACAAGCACAATCCAGGTTTTGGGCTTCTTCCAGCTGAGCATATTTTTAATACGACTTTTGGTGTCGCCCTCGCCAAAGGCCAGAGGCGTGCCGGCGATGATTCGTCTACCGGTGGCAAGGCTCAAGAGAGAAGCGGAATAGTCTGCCCGGATTCCCTCGCCCAGTTTCTTCACCACGGCTTCGTCGCAGCTCATTTCCATATCCTTGGAGGACATGACAAAGGCTACCCACACCAGCGGATTGAACCAGTGGATACACAGGGCAATGAACGCCAACGCTTTGACCAGATGGTCTCCTCTGCGAATATGGTGCTGTTCGTGGAGAATGATATAGCTCTGTTCCTGCTCGGACAGTGCGGAGGGCAGATAAATCTTCGGGCGAATGAATCCCATAACAAAGGGAGAACCGATCCCGTCTGCAAGGTAGATGTTATCCCGCAGCAGAACTGCCCCAACCAGCTTTCGGCGCAACAGAAAATAGGAAACCATGCTATAGACGGCCATGGCTCCAATGCCGAGCAACCAGATGAAAGAACCGATGGCGAACTCTCCCTCCAAGGGGTCTGCGCCTAATGCGGCATGCTCCTGCGGAAGCGCATGATTTACTGCCTCATTGACGACGGGTGGAGCCGGAAGCTGGACTTCCAGATCCGGCGTATGAACAACATCATAAGGGATGTATTCCACGGCAGTCGTGTGCTGCGTGTTCTCTACGGCCGGTGTATCAAACAATCCTAGCAGAGAGAAGTCTGTGGTGATGGACACTGGGCACAGCAGGCGGAACAGCACCACGGCCCACAAAGCATAGGAGAAAATCTTAGGTGCTTTCTTCAGCGCCAGTCGTGCCAGCAGCACGAACAGGATTACTACGCTGCCGGTGATGGTCATGTTCAGGACCAGTGGCGGCAGTACGGACTCTGTCAGGCCGCTGATTGCTACATCACTGAAAATATTTTTGAAAGTAAAGATACCCATTTCTTCACCTCCTGCTCTGGTTGATCAACTCCTGTAATTCATTGATCTCGGCGTCAGACAGTTTCTTTCTAGTTGTAAATGCGGCAAGAAATGCAGGGAGAGAGCCGGAGAAAGTCTCCTCAACAAACTGCTCGCTCTTCACAGCATAAAAATCCTGCTTGGAAATCAGAGAGGTCACTGTACCACCATTGTTCTGGAAGATACCTCTCTCACACAGCCGCCGCAAAACGGTATAAGTCGTGGACTTCTTCCAGTCCAGCTCCTGCGCTGCCAGCTTCACCAGTTCAGGAGAGGTTACGGGTTCCCTCTGCCAAATAATCTCTGCAAAGCGACTTTCAATCGCGCCCATCGTCAATTCACTCATACTGCACCTCCGGTTTACATCGTGTAGTCTATATTTCGAGTTTATATAATGTAAACCAGAATGTCAAGGATTTTGTATCTGCAAAAAGGATCTGATGCAAGCGTGTGCTGTGCATCAGATCCTTTTACCCTTTCACAACGATGTTGCTGCGTTACCGCGCCACATCAGGCACGGGCAACTTTGTCCCATCCGGGAACAGAATGTAATCCACCCGATCCAAGTCAATGGGTTCAAAGTACGTTCTTACGATGATGGGGATCTTTTCTCCATCTTTCATGACTACCTGCATCTGCTCACCATTATAGATTGAGAAGTCGGCTCCTGGCACTGCGCTGGTCAGATCCACGCTCATGGAACGGAGCTTAAAGGAGGTAATCTGCACTTCCTCTGCGGTGTCTTTGCCATCCAG
>JAGBEM010000277.1 GCA_017936985.1 Oscillospiraceae bacterium | reverse complement strand
TGAAGTGATCGAGCAGAGCGATCTCATCTCCATCCACATTCCCTGCAATAACGAGACCAGAGGTATGTTCCAGAAGAAGCTCTTCGACAGAATGAAGGACGGCGTCTATATTGTGAATACCGCTCGCGGCCCCATTGTGAAGGAAAGCGATATGTACGAAGCTCTGGTATCCGGAAAGGTTGCCGGCTATGGTACAGATGTGTTTGAAACGGAGCCGGTAGATCCCACCAATCCGCTGTTTAAGCTGGACAACTATATCTGCACACCGCATCTCGGCGCAGAAACCTATGAGAACTATGAGGCGATGGGCCTGCATACGGCAAGATCCGTGGTGCAGATGCTTAACGGCGAAGAACCGAAGTTTGTTCTGGTTTAGGACAAAAAAGGAGGATTTGAAGCAAATGGAAATGTCAAAACTTGTTCAGTCAACGCCGGGTTCCGTAATCAGGCGTCTGTTCAATGCAGCAGACGGCATGGATGATGCCATTAGTTTTTCCATTGGCGAACCAAGCTTTACTGCGCCGACTCCCGTTATTGAAGATGCAGTGAAATGGCTTCGCATGGAAAAAACGCATTACACGGACAACGCCGGTTTGAAGGAACTGCGGGAAGCCGTGGCGGAGTACCATGCCAACGACCTGAATCCCAACCCCAACGGCGAAGTGCTGATTACCTGCGGCGCTACCGAGGCCATTCAGTTGGCGCTCTTTGCCCTTGTAAACCCCGGCGAAGAGGTTATCCTCGTTACCCCGGCCTGGCCCAATTATTTCGGCCAGATCAGCATGTGCGGCGCTGTCCTTAAGGCCGTTATTGCCAAAGAGGAGAATGATTTTGTTCCTACGGTAGAGGATATTGAGGCGGCGATTACAGAGAAAACTAAGCTTATTATCCTGACCTCGCCCTCCAATCCTACGGGAGCCGTGATCGACTATGAGACAAACAAACGTCTGGCAGAGCTGATCTGCAAGCATAATCTGTATGTTATTTCCGATGAGATCTACAGCCGCTTTGTCTACACGGAGGAACCCTACACCAGCATAACCTCTTTCGAGGGCATCAGAGAGCGCGCTGTATATGTGAGCGGTGTTTCCAAGATGTTGGCGATGCCCGGTTGGAGAATCGGTTACGCCATTTCCACCCCTGAGATTATTGCCGGCATGAAGAAGATGCACGAAAACGGTGTGTCCTGTCTGCCGGAACCTCTTCAGAGATCTGCCGCATATGCCCTTAAGAACTGTCAGGCGGATATTGAGTACATGCGCAAGGAGTACCTTGAGAGAAGAGACCTGATCTGTGAGATGATCAATGCTGTCCCGGGTATGTCGGTCAAAGTTCCGAAGGGTGCATTTTACGCAATGGTCAATGTCAAGGAACTCATGCGCAGAACCGGCCTGGACACAGAGCCTCTGGCTATGGAAATCTTGAAAAACACCCATGTAATTACAGTACCCGCATCCGGCTTTGGCCCCGGCGGCGACGGGTATCTCCGTATGTCCTATGCCACCAGCAAAGAGGGTATTCAAGAGGGTCTGAGCAGAATCCATAAGTATGTGGATAGTCTGAACCTGTTTTAATGCACGATTATGAATTTGTGACCCCGGAACACGCGGCGTGTTCTAAAAATAAAAACAACAAAGGAGATGCAACATGAAAAAAGTATTAGCTATGGTACTGACGGTACTGATGGTGTTCTCAATTGTTGGCTGCGGCAGCCAGCAGTCGGGAGCAAGCGCAGATACTGATCTGCTGGCCTCTGTGCTGGCTGAAGGCAAGTTGGTTGCTGCTATCGAAGTCGGTTCTGAGCCCTTTACCTTTGCCGATGTGGAAACCGGCGAGTATATCGGCTTTAACATCGACATTATGGAAGGTTTCTGCAGCGCCATCGGTGTCAAGCTGGAGTTGGCTCCCATGGAGTTCTCTGAACTGTTTGAGGCGGTCAACAGCGGCAAGGCTGACATGGCCAGTGCGAACATTTCCAGAACGGCTGCCAGATCCGCTACCGTCCTGTTCACTGAGCCTGTGACCCACTCCAATGGTATTGCCATGGTGAACGCTAACAGCGGTCTGACCAGCATCGAAGAGCTCAACGACGCCTCCAAGACCGTTTGCGGCCCTGCCGGCGGTGTGTACGTTGAGATCGCCAAGGAGATCTTCCCCAATGCTACGATTCAGGAGATCGGCTCTTCCAGCGACGCTATTGCTGCCCTGAAGGCCGGCCGTGTGGATGCCTATCTGACCGATACCAACACCTCCTCCGTTATGATCGCCGATGACAACACCTTGGCTATCCTGCCCGAGCCCCTGTCCGTCGATACGGTTGCCTTTGCTCTGAAGATGGATACAGGTTCCTACACTCTGAGAGATGCCTTCAACAACTACCTGAAGATCATCAAGATGGACGGCACCTACAGTGACATCTGCGAGAAGTGGTACGGCGCTCCCTGGACTCCCTACATGGGCGAATACGGTGCATAATTTTTCGTATCTGAAGAAAACCAATGAGTTAATAGCTGCGACGGAGGCGACCCAGCAACGGGTTACCTCCGTCAGCTAAAACAAGAGAAAGGCTTATTATATGAGTCGTATACAATTTATTGAATGGTTGCCTACCTTATTGGAAGGCTTGGGCACGACGCTCTTTGCCTCATTGATTTCCATTATAACCGCCGTTTTAGTGGGCGCTTTGGTGGCAATAATTGTTGCCTATGACAACAAATGCCTGACGGCAATTTGCAGGGTATATATTTCCATATTCCGAAATACGCCCCTGCTGGTAATAATGTTTTTCTTTTATTACGGTCTTCCGATGGTGAATATCTCTTGGCCTGCACTGATGTGTGGCATTGCGGCAATCACCGTAAATGAGAGCGCCTTTATTGCGGAAATTATCCGCGGCGCCATCAAGGATATTCCTCGCGGGGAAATTGAAGCTGCTTGCAGTCTGGGTTTGACGAAATTCCAGGTCGTGAGAAAGGTCATGTTTCCCTTAGCATTCAGTAATGCCGTTCCGATGCTTACAGGCCAGGCATCCGTCATCGTGAAGGATACCTCCCTGTTTTCCATCATCATGATCATGGATCTGATGCGTGCCGGTAATAAGTTCTATGAAAAGTATCTGAATTCCACATCCATTTTGATTGTGGCACTTGTTTATGTTTTGATTTTTGCACTTATCACTCAGTTGGGGCGTTACATGGAAAAGAAGACTATGGTGCGGAGGTAAAGATATGTCTTTGTTAAAAATGATCAATTTCATGTCGTCCGGCCTCGTTATAACGTTTCAACTTGTTCCTATTTGTCTGATCTCTACGCTGGTCGTTGGTGTTATTTTGGGAATACTCATGTTCAAAAAGATTCCTATTATGGACACCTTTTTGAGCATTTACAAGATCGTTATGCGCGGTATTCCGGCGATTGTCATCTTAAAGCTTTTGTACTATTCCGCAAATTTGGATTCTGCGTTTTTCACGGCGTTCTTAAGTCTGTCACTTTATCATGCAGCATATGTGGGCGATATTGTTCGCGGTTGCCTGGAAGCTGTTCCCAAGGGACAGATGATGGCCGGCGAATCATTAGGCGTCGGATTTTGGACGATTATGCGGAAAATCTATATACCTCAGATCCTGAAGCCTATGGTTCCTATGCTCTGCGGCCAGTATGTGCTGCTGGTTAAGGATACAACCATCGTCTATGTTGTCGGCGTTATGGATCTGATGTGGATGGGAAGACAGTTAATGGCGTTGACTTTCAATCCCATTTTGGGCTATCTGTTGATCGGTGTTTTCTACTATCTGCTTTGCTCCATTATCGAGTTCATCGGACACAGAGTGGAGAAACGCACAGACCATAGTAGTTCCACGTACAGATTGAGTAACTATTACTAACATAATCGAAATTGGGGTAAAAAGATATGGCTGAAGAAAAAATCCTAGTCGAGTTGAGAGACGCTTGCAAAAGCTATAACGAAGGAAAGACGGTCATTATGGACCATATGAACTTCAGCTTTATGCAAGGCGAAACCCACGTTATCTGTGGGCGCAGCGGTGCGGGCAAGAGTACGCTGATCCGATGCATCAACTATCTGGAAAAGCTGAACAGCGGTTCCATCTTAGTTGAAGGAAAAGAAGTAAACAAGCATACGGCAAAAGCGGTTCGTCAGAGAGTTGCCATGGTTTTTCAAAACTTTAATCTGTTTCCTAATATGACCGCCCTGCAAAATGTAACATTTGGCCCCGTTCAGTCGCTTCACAAGAGCGAAAAAGAGGCCGAGGAGACCGGCAAGATGTTCCTGGAGAAGGTCGGTCTTGCCGACAAGATGCATTCTAAACCCAGTATGCTCTCCGGCGGTCAGCAACAGCGTGTAGCAATTGCAAGAGCGCTGAATATGTTCCCGGATATGATTCTGTTTGATGAGCCCACCAGCGCCCTTGACCCTGAGATGGTCGGCGAAGTGGTGGACATTATGAAAGAGCTGGCGGAAGAAAAGAGAAGCATGATTGTGGTGACTCATGAGATGGCCTTTGCCAAGGAAGCCGCCCATCGCATTTCTTTCTTGGAAAACGGCAAGTTTTTGGAGACAAACACACCGCACGAGTTCTTTAATAATCCGCAGCACGAAAGTGTAGCCAAGTTTATTAGACAGATTCAAACAATTTAGGTTGGAGTGATAATCTTTGAAAAGGAAAGTTTTAGTAACGGCTTCTCACTATGAGGAACTGTGCCAGGATGCCATCAATTTGTTCCACGCTAATAACTGCGAGCTGATCATTAATCATAAGGAAATGCCATTTTTGACCTTTGAGGAGCTTTCTCAGGTCATGGGAGATATAGACGGTGTTGTACTGGGCTTGGACGACTGGACGGAGGAGGTTTTTAAACTTTCCCCCAAACTCAAAGCCCTGGCCAAATTCGGCGTTGGTGTTGACAATATCGACTTGGAAGCGGCTAAGCGCCATGGTATCAAGGTCATCAACGCTAAAGGGAAAAATGCCAATGCCGTGGCGGAGCTATGCCTCTGTTTTATGCTGGACTCTCTGCGTCAGGCCTCATGGCTGAACGGTGAGCTTAAGCAGGGAAAGTGGCATCGCTTTGTGGGCCATGATATTTCCGGCATGACCATCGGACTGCTGGGCTTCGGTGACATTGCCCGCCGCGTGGCAAAGAAGCTGACGGGCTTCGATGTAAACATCATTGCTTACGATATGTTCCCCAATGAAGAGGCTGCCCGCGAGCTCAATGTCACGTTGGTGAATAAAGAGGATGTTTTGCGCAACAGCGATATTCTGAGCATCCATATTCCCTGCACGGAAGAAAATCTGCATATTATGAACAAGGAAACCTTTGCCATGATGAAGCCCGGATCTTACTTTATCAACACGGCAAGAGGCGGCCTTGTAGATACAGAGGCTCTGTGTGATGCGGTGGAATCCGGCCATCTTGCGGGTGCAGCCACCGACGTCTATGAGGAAGAACCCCTGTCTATGGACAGCAGGATTCTGAAAATTCCCAATATTATTACGACGCC
Source organism: Oscillospiraceae bacterium (assembly GCA_017936985.1). The sequence goes on along the minus strand of JAGBEM010000277.1, from coordinate 6,264 downwards.
TCACACCGGCGCCGAGACTGCCGAAGTGTATAAAAATGTCGCCCTGTATACCGCGCAGGAAGTGATCGATGTCCTGGACGGGAAAGATCCTGTCAACTGGGTCAACCGATAACAGGTAAGGAGGAACATATGGATCTTCATCTGAATAATAAAGTCGTTGTCATTACCGGCGGCGGCAGCGGCATCGGCGGCGCTACCGGCGAAGAATTTCTTCGTGAGGGCGCACTGCTGGCCATCTGCGGAAGGTCGGAAAAAAAGCTCAAGGAATACGCAGATACGATGGCTGCTAAAGGTTATCCTGACGTATTTTATGAGTGTGCTGACGTTTCCGTTGAGAGTGATGTTACAGCCTTTGTTCAGCACGTTGTCGAGAAGTTCGGAAAAATTGATGTTTGGGTTAACAATGCCGGCATCGCCATCAATAAGTACTTCCTCGATTTCAGTGAAGAAGACTGGAACAGCGTGCAGGGCATAAACCTGAAGGGCGTCTGGAACTGCTGCAGAGCTGTGGCTCCTTATATGATGGAGCAGAAGAGCGGCGTAATTATCAACATTTCCAGTTATGCCTCCAAGATCCCTCATTCCGAAGGCGCTGTCTATGCCGCCTCAAAGGCTGCCGTCAGCAGCCTGACGAAAGTGCTGGCTGCTGACCTGGCACCCTATAATATCCGCGTCATGGGCATTATTCCCGGCATGATCCAGTGCGACATCAGCAAGGACAGCATTAAGGAAAACGGCGCCAGCTATGTCCAAAACATTGCCATGAAGAGACTGGGCATGCCGAAAGATTTGGCAAAGCCCATTGTCTTCGTCAGTTCTGATGCCGCCGGCTATATGTCCGGATTTGATATGGAGATAACCGGTGGAAAGTATGCAACGCAGAACACAGATTGGCCCTGGGAGAGACTAAAAAAATGAGATATTTGTTGGGAATCGACAATGGCGGCACATTTTCAAAGGCTGCACTATTTGATGAAAACGGAAAGCAGATAGCCAAGTCGAGCGTCCCTTCCCTGCTAATCACACCAAAGCCGGGATATGTAGAGCGCGATATGAACGTGATCTGGGATGGAACGGCTGCGGCAATTCGGGAAACGATTGCCAAAAGCGGAGTAGACCCTGAAGAGATTTGCGGTGTCTCTCTTTGCGGCCACGGAAAAGGCCTATACTTAGTCGGATATGACGGCAAGCCCAGCTATAACGGTATTCTGTCAACCGATACCAGAGCGTGGGAATATGCCGAGCGTTGGCGCGCCGAAGGAATTGAGAAAAAAATTTTCCCGATGTCATATCAGACCGTGTTGGCCTGCCAGCCGGTGTCACTTCTTGCCTGGTTACGGGATCACGAACCACAGGTATTGGAGAATACCAAATATGTTTTCCATGTAAAGGACTATCTTCGCTATATGCTCACCGGTGAGGCGTATGCAGAGTACACCGATTCCAGCGGCAGCAACCTGGTTGACCTCAACACAAAATCTTACAGCAAAGAGTTGCTGGACTGTTTTGGATTGGGGGCATATATTGACAAGCTGCCGCCCCTAAAGTATTCTTCTGAGCTTTGCGGTTATATAACCGAAGCGGCGAGTTTGCAGTGCGGTTTGGCTGTGGGAACACCTGTTGCGGCAGGAATGTTCGATGTGGATGCTTGCGGGTTAGCCTCCGGCCTGGTGGACGAGCGCGATATTTGCATGATTGCAGGTACCTGGAGCATCAATGAGTATATTGCGCAAAAACCTGTGGAAAACGGAACGGTAGCCCTGAACTCCATGTACTGTATTCCCGGATGTTTCCTTGTGGAAGAATCCAGCCCCACCTCCGCCGGCAACATGGAGTGGTTTATCCGTACGCTTATGGAAAAAGAAAAGGCGGAAGCCGAAGCCGAAGGCTGCTCAATATACGAATTGACCAATAAATGGGTGGAAGATATTGAGCCGCAGGATTCCGGCCTTGTATTCCTTCCGTTTATCAACGGTTCCAATGAATCCCCGTTGGCAAAGGGCACTTTCGTGGGGCTGACCGCCTACCATAACAAGGCGGATATGCTGCGTTCCGTATATGAAGGCGTTGTTTTCGCACATTACACCCATGTTCAAAAACTGCTGTGTAACCGTCCGGCACCGGATTATTTATATCTCTCCGGCGGTGCGGCAAATTCCGATGTTTGGGTACAGATCTTTGCAGATGTATTCCAGCTTCCGATTAAAGTGATCGAAGACAAGGAGATCGGTGCTCACGGGGCAGCGATCGCTGCCGGTGTGGCAGTGGGTGTATATAAGGACTACCGCGAGGCTGTAGAAAAAACCGTCAAAATTACAAAAACCATTTATCCAAGACCTGCCTATAAATCCGTTTATGAGGCCAAGTATCAGACGTATCGCGCGGTGATAGAGGCTTTGGATCAAGGCGGCGTGTGGAAACAATTTAAAAATTGACAAGAGGGCGGTGCAGTGCATCAAAGAGACAACTCACAAAAATCTGAGATCTTTGTGAGTTGTTCTTTTCTCTGAGAGATTTGAAGCCGCTGTCTCTTTAATTGCGTATATAAAGGGGCAGCGTTATCAGTTCGGTTATACTTTACGTTTCGTTGATACCAAACAGGAGGTAGTAAAATGACAGAGAAAAAAGTACTACAAGGATATGCATATGCCAAGGAGGTCTTTGGTGAGCTTGGCGTTGATGTGGACGCAGCTATTGCCGTAGCGGACCAAGTGCCGATTTCCATGCACTGCTGGCAGGGTGATGACCTGATCGGCTATGACGGCGTCGGTGAGCTGACCGGCGGCATTGCCGCCACAGGAAACTACCCGGGCCGGGCAAGAAATGCAGAGGAGTTAAAAGCCGACATTGACGAGGCGCTGAAAAATATTCCGGGAAAGACAAAGCTGTCGCTTCACGCTTCTTACGCGGAGCTGAACGGAAAGAAAATTGACAGAGACAGTTATACCCCGGAACTGTTTGATCTGTGGCTCCAGTGGGCAAAGGAGAGAGGTATGGGTCTGGATATGAACCCGACTTTCTTCTCTCATCCCAAGATGGACGGAAATTTCACGCTGGCCAGCTTAGACAAGGGCGTCAGAGACTTCTGGATCGAGCATGGCAAACGATGCCGTGAGATTGCAGAATACTGGGGCAAAGAACTGGGGCAGGTGTCGATAAACAATTTCTGGATGCCCGACGGGTTTAAAGATGTTCCGTCGGACACCTATACCCACAGAAAACTGATGGAAGAATCCCTGGATGAGATATTCAGCGAGAAGAAGGATCCAAAGTATATGCTGGACGCGGTGGAGAGCAAGCTCTTCGGATTCGGCATTGAAAGCCATACGGTTGTAAGCCATGAATTTGCCATGGGTTACGCTATTTCAAGAAAGAAACTGTGGACGATGGACGCCGGACACTTCCATCCGACGGAGTCCGTAGCGGACAAGGTAAGCACCAGCATGCTGTTTCTGGACGGGATTCTGCTGCATATCAGCCGCCCTGTCAGATGGGATTCGGACCACGTGCCGACACTGAACGATGATCTGCAGGCTATTATGAACGAGATCGTCCGCGGCGGTTTCCTGAATCGGGCCCACATCGCTCAGGACTATTTTGATGCTTCGATCAACCGAATTGCCTGCTGGGTCATTGCGATGCGCAATACCCGCAAAGCATTGCTTAAAGCCTGTCTGGAGCCGGTTAAAGCGGCTGTTGAGGCGCAGGAAGCCGGAGACTTTACCAGCAGACTGTCCTTGTTGGAAGAGAACAAGTCGCTGCCTTATTCCGCTATTTGGGACTACTATTGCATGAGCAGAAATGTGCCTGTGGGCAGGCAGTGGCTGCAGGATGTGAAACGGTACGAAACAGACGTTCTTTTTAAGAGAATATAAAAGCGACATAGATTAGGAGGCGTATAGTATGTATAAGTGGCAGATTCCTGATGGATATTGGAAGACGGCAAGCAACGGGAACTATGAAAGTCATGAGGCTATTTGCTTGCTGAATACGACGGATGAGGATGCAGATGTCAAGATGACCCTGTTCTTTGAAAACAGCCCCAAGATGGGCGGATTTGACGTCAAGGTGGCAGCAGAGAGAACGCTGCATGTCCGTATGGATAAGATCAAGAACAAAGATGGTCTGCCCGTTCCCTCTGATATGCCCTATGCCGTGTTGCTGGAGAGCAATGTGAACCTCAGCGTACAGTACACACGCGTTGATTCTTCGCAGGAAGCCTTGACCATTGCCAGCACCATCATTTAAGATCTAGGCATCTTCTGCGGAAGATCCGTCATACACAGAAGTGAGATAGGGGGTCGTGTTATGCTTGGAAATCACCTGTTAGGGCTTTATGAGAAGGCGCAAAACCCCAACGAAAGTTGGGAAACACGCCTGAAAAAGGCGAAAAATTTAGGGTTTGACTATATAGAAATCAGTATTGATGAGACAGACCAGCGCCTTTCCCGTCTGGACTGGAGCCGTGAACAGATAGAAGCGCTGCGCCGGACCTGCTATGAGGTCGGGATCAACATACAATCCATGTGTCTCAGCGCCCATCGGCGGTTTCCTTTTGGGAGCAAAGATCCTGCGGTTCGAAACCGTGCCTATGAGATCATGCAAAAGGCAATTACTTTTTCCGCGGCCATGGGAATCCGCGTAATCCAGCTTGCAGGTTATGATGTTTATTACGAGCCATCCACGCCTGAATCCGTGGCGCATTTCCGTGAGGGAATGGTCTGGGCTGCAAAAAAAGCCGCCCAGCAGCAAATTATGCTGGCTATGGAAATTATGGACACGCCCTTTATGAATTCCATTTCAAAACACATGGCTTATGAGAGTATGATCAGAAATCCATGGTATAAGGTCTACCCTGATTTGGGAAATATCAGCGCATGGCCGGAAAATGATGTGGCGTTTGAATTTAACCGGGGGATAGACAGTGTGGTTGCCGTGCATTTGAAAGATACGCTTGCTGTTACAGATCAGTTTCCGGGAAAATTCAAATGTGTTCCCTTCGGCAGTGGTTGCGTGGATTTTGCTCGTCGTTTTGCTCAACTGGAACGGTTGGGCTACTGTGGACCGTATATGATTGAAATGTGGTATGACCCCGAGACGGATGAGCAGGAGGAGATCCGCCGTGCAAAACAGTGGCTGGAGGAGCAGTTCCGCATCGGAATGGAGGAAGCAACATGTTAGAAGCGTTGAAACAGAAAGTGCTGGAGGCAAATTTGAAACTTAAGGAGTACAATCTTGTGGTTTTGACATGGGGCAATGTCTCTGCCCTTTCCGATGATCGCAAGTATGTGGTGATCAAACCCTCCGGTGTGGATTATGCTGTGATGACGGCAGACCAAATGGTTGTAACGGATCTGGACGGCAATGTTGTGGAGGGTAATCTGCGTCCCTCTTCAGACTTGCCCACACACATAGAGATTTACAAAAACTTTCAGGGGGTAGGCGGCATTGTCCACACCCACTCCCGCTATGCCACGGCTTTTGCGCAGGCAGAGCAGGAACTGCCCTGCTATGGAACCACCCATGCCGACCACTTTTACGGGACGGTGCCCTGTACACGCCATCTGTTGCCGGAAGAAATCGAAAGCGGCTATGAAATCAATACCGGAAAGGTCATTGTTGAGACGTTCCGGGAGCGGCATCTCGACCCACTGGCTGTGCCGGCGGTGTTGGTCTGTAAACACGGTCCCTTTACATGGGGAAGCGATATGAAGAAAGCGGTTGAAAATGCGCTGGTGTTGGACGAAACAGCACACATGGCCATACTCTCTATGATGATGAATCCCTCGATTCAAGCAGCGCCGCAATATTTGCAGGATAAGCATTATTTCCGCAAGCATGGGGCAAATGCATATTACGGCCAGACAACTTGACCATATGCTGTTCTCGTCAGCTAAAGCATCAGGACAAAGCAGCCTGCAAAAAAACGACTGAGGAAAACCTCAGTCGTTTTTTCATTTCGGGCAATATTACCGCTTGTCGCGGTCGTAGGCCACGACCACGCGGCGGTTGGGCTCGCTGCCGATGGAGTAGGTGGTCACACCGGCCACTTCCTGCAGGGCGGAGTGGATCACATGGCGCTCATAGGCGTTCATGGGCTCCAGCGTGACGCTGCGGCGATACTTGGTCACCTTCACCGCCACCTTGCGGGCCAGACTCTCCAAACTCTGTTCACGCTTGGCACGGTAGTTCTCGGCGTCCACATGGATGCGGATACGCTTGTCGGCACCGCTGTTGACCGCGTAGTTGGCCAACTGCTGAATG
>JAGBEM010000276.1 GCA_017936985.1 Oscillospiraceae bacterium | reverse complement strand
GATAACGGTAGCCAGACGGGAGTTGTTGGCAGGGTCGGTGATGCCGCCACCCTCCTTAACTGCCACGATCAGCTCTTTTGCGATCTTGGTAAAGGCGGCAGCGCGCTTGGCGTCCTGTGCGCCCTTGGTTTTCTGAATGTTATGCCATTTGGAATGTCCGGACATATTTATTTCTTCCCTTCGTAAAGTGGTCTTTCAAAATTTCCAATCTATTCTAGCACCGAATGAAGGAAAAATCAATAGAATTTCATGCAGTCCCGGTGGGTTTCGGAGATTTTTACCGCCACATCCGGAAATGCAGCAGCGATTCTCTCTGCCAAAACAGGGACAACGGGGTTTTCTGTTTGGAAATGACCGGCATCAATGAGGTTCAGCCCCAAATCGTGGGCATCCCAGAATTGATTGTAGCGGACATCCGCGGTGACAAAGGTGTCACAACCGGCTGCCAGGGCATCCAGTATAGCGCCGGCACAGCTGCCGCCGCCCACAGCTACCTTACAGACGGGTTTTCCGGAGTTTACATAACGCAGCCCTTCACAGCCCAAAGCGGCTTTCACATGGGAAAGGAAGGCTTCCATGGATTGCTCGCTGACTTGACCGCAACGGAGCAGGCCGTAGGGGATACCGTCCTCGTTGGTACCGGTGGGAGCGATGACCTGGATGTTTTCAAGACCCAGCTTGGCGGCAAATACATCGTTGACGCCGCCAGGGGTGCAGTCTAAGTTGGTGTGGGCGTTGATGGCGCTGATACCGGCAGCGCAGAGGGACATGATGGCTCTGCCCACGGAGGTCTCATCGGTAATAGCTTTGGGCGGCTGGAAGATCAGGGGGTGGTGGGTGACGATCAGCTCTGCGCCCCATGCGGCAGCTTCCCGGCAGACACCTTCAAAGGGGTCCAGGGCCACCAGAATTTTGGTGACGGGCGTGCTACGGCTGCCGCAGAGCAGACCCACATTGTCCCAGGATTCTTTCATGTAGGGGGGTGCGATGGTTTCGACGTATTTGAGAATGTCAGCGACAGTTGTCATGCAGATTCCTCCTTCAGCCATGGGTGATGTTCTGCCAGGGCTTGAAGCTCGGCAAGAATTTGCTCCTTCACAGGGGCGTTTTGATGGGCGGTGGCGATTTCCAATCCGCCGATGACCCATTGGTAATAGTCCGGCAGGGCTTCTCCGGGATTTTCCATAAGCGCCGGTGGGAAGTAGGTTTGTGCCGGAGTCAACCGGGGATATTCCGGTTCCCAGTATACTTCCATAACAGTGTACAGAAATTTCCCATCCCGCAGAACAGCTTCTTCTGTGATGCGCCAGCCTTTTTCTGACAGGTAACCCCGAAGCATCGGCGTTTTGCTTTGGCACTGGAGCACAAGACGGTACTGATTGCTTTGCAGCCAGGGAGCTGCCTCCAAAATGGAGATCATGGTGTCGCCGCCCATGCCTGCGCAGACCAGTGTGTCAAAATCCCGGGGGAGCTTTTGAACACCGTCAGACAGGTGGAAGGACATTTTCTCTGCTGTGCCGTACTTTTGGGCGTTGCGCCTGGCACTTTGCAGTGGGCCTTCCCGGACATCGGAGGCAAACACAAAGCTGGCGATTCCCTGGGTCAGCAGCCAGATACCAAGATACCCATGGTCGCAGCCTACGTCTGCTACCCGGTCGCCGGGGGCTATGAAATTGCAGCAGGAACGCAGACGGTCAGACAGGGGGATCTTCATGGGATTACCTCCATAATAAAATGCCGTCCCGGCGATGCGGGACGGCTTTGCCGGCAATTTAAGCCTTGCTCTGCTGGTCAGCTTCGTAAGCCTCCAGGAAGTGGTTCAGCTGAGCCAGGAAAGAGTCGCACTCAATGCCGTGGACCATGCAGGCCTCTTCAACGGTCTCGCCACGGGAAGAGGGGCAGCCCAGGCAGTGCATGCCGATGGCAAAGAACAGGGGAGCGGCGTGGGGTGCGATGTCCAGAATGTCGCCGATAATAGTTTCCTTTTCGATTTTAACAGCCATAATATGACCTCCTTATGTGATTACTAGCATTATAACCGCAGATGCAGAAAAAAACAAGAGGGAAACCGCAAAAACATGATCGTCTGCATACAAATTTAACAAACTAAAGCGATAAAGCAAGATGCAATGTTGTGCAGCTGTACAAAAGTGGCAAAAAAGGCAAATTAGTGCTTTACAACGATAAAGCGATAAAGTATAATGCAGACATCAAACCAAATTCCCCTGTTGGATGAAAGGAAGGCTTATTATGAAAAAACTGTTTGCATTGGTATTGGCATTTGTTTTGGTACTCAGCTGCTTTGCAGGCTGCACAACAAACACAGGCTCTGATCTGAAGTACATTCAGGACAAAGGTAAGCTGGTCGTGGGCATCACCGAATACAAGCCCATGGATTACAAGGATGAAAACGGCCAGTGGATCGGTTTTGACGCAGACCTGGCCCGGCTGTTTGCCCAGGAGCTGGGCGTAGAGATCGAGTTCTTTGTCATTGCCGACTGGGGCAAGAAGTTTATTGAGCTGGAAACCAAGCAGATCGATGTGATTTGGAACGGCATGACCATCAGCGATGATGTAAACAACAACACCAGCTGCTCTGTTCCCTATGTTATGAACGCTCAGGTGGTGGTTATGGCTTCCGATAAGATCGCCAGCTATCCCACCGCAGAGAGTATGAAGAACCTGAAGGTAGCAGTTGAAAATGACTCTGCAGGTGAAGATGCTGCAAAGGAGGCTGGCTTTACCAATATCATTGAGGTTCAGTATCAGGATAATGCCTTGATGGAAGTGGCCGCCGGTACAGCCGATGCCTGTGTCATCGACATCACCATGGCCAATAACATGACTGGTGCGGGTACCAGTTATGCCAATTTGGGCAAGGGCCTGGAGCTGACCAAGGAAGAATACGGCATTGGCTTCCGCAAGAATTCTGATGTAACCGAAAAGCTCAACGCTTTCCTGTCCAAGCTGATGAAGGACGGCACACTGCAGACCCTTGCAGACAAGTACGGTCTGACGCTGGCGGACATCCAGTAAGCTATGGATGTGTTCACCTCTGTAACCTTACAGCTGCTGCAGGGCTTTGGAGAGACGCTGAAGGTCTTTTTTATGACCTTGGTGTTCTCCATCCCCCTGGGGCTGGTGGTGTGTTTGGGCTCCATGAGCCGTTTCTGGCCGCTGCGTGGACTGGTTCGGGGGTTTATCTGGATCATCCGGGGCACACCGCTGATGCTGCAGCTGATGGTGATCTTCTACGGCCTTGGACTGATGTTCGGCCTGCCGGCTTTGCCCAGATTCACAGCGGTCATTGTGGCATTCGCCATCAACTATGCCTGTTACTTCGCGGAAATTTACCGGGGCGGCATTGAAAGCGTCAGCCGGGGACAGTGGGAAGCCGGGCAAGCGTTGGGCTTGAAGCAGTGGCAGATCTTTTACCGGGTGATCCTGGTGCAGGCGGTCAAGCGGATCCTGCCGCCTATGAGTAACGAGATCATCACACTGGTCAAAGATACGGCCTTGGCGCGGATCATTGCGGTGTACGAGGTGATCTGGGCAGGCGAATCCTTTATCAAAAGCGGGCTTGTGTGGCCGCTGTTCTACACCGGTGCGTTTTATCTGATCTTTAATGGCCTGCTCACGATCCTTTTTGGCTGGATCGAGAAAAAGATGGGGTATTTTTCAGAATAAAATTGCAAAATAGGCTGCCGGTGTGGTATGATAATAAAAAACCGGGAGGGATTTGCTATGGACAGCAAGAAAGAGCAGATCGCAGAATTGTACCGCCTGATCGTGGGCCTTGAAAGTGAAGAGGATTGCGCCGCGTTATTTGCAGATCTTTGCACCCAAAAGGAAATTGAAAAGATGGCAGAGCGAGTCCGGGCGGCAAAGCTGCTGATGGAAGGCAAGACCTACAACCAGGTCATTGCCGAGGCGGATATTTCCTCCGCTACCTTGAGCCGGGTGTCCCGGTGCGTGCAATATGGCAGCGGGTATTCCAAGCTGCTGAAAAAAGAGAAGTAAAGAGGGTAAATATTATCGCCGGGGCGTACAAAGCACGCCCCGGCGATTAAAGTGTTATTGAAAAAGGAAAACGAAAGTGGGGTTTAGATTATGTGGTCCGTTACTTTGGCATATGCCTGGGAAATAATCTGCATATTGTCTTTCAAATCATTTCCGCCATCCAAATAAAGGACGGGACAAGTCAAAGATTCAGCCCACTGCTTATGGACATCGCTGCTTGTAGATCCGCCGCCTAGATCGTAGCTTGCGACATCTACGAGATATTGGCAGTGATCGTCATACATATCGCCGCCCTCACATACTCGGGAGTCGAATAGATCGAGTTCGCGATTATGGACTCTGTCGACACGAAGTTGTGCGTCAGCAGTGAGATATACCGCCAAAATAAAGAATTTGTCAAAGTGTTCATGGAAACTGTCCATGGATCCGGCCATTACAAAGGTTTCTGCGTCCAGAACGGCTTTCATAAGTCGGTCGATCTTTTTTTGCTTTGAATACATTGCGGTGAAAGGGACAGCAGTATCTTGTCGCCAGATATATTCATCTATATCAATATACGGTAAACTCAACGATTCAGCAACCAAACGGCCAAGTGTTGTTTTACCCGCGCCGGACGGACCAAAAATGATAATTCCTTTAGCCATAGTATATTCCTGCTTTTTCGATTTTAACGAAGTGTTTGCTTCGCAAACATGAAGCGGCGGCGCTGCCGTCATGAAGTACCGCACTTCATGCTGCATGAAGTGAAGCGCGCTCTTTGCGTCTGCAGACGCCTTCATGTCCAAAGGACACTTCATTAGCGCAGCGTCTTCATGCGCCACAATGCGCGCTTCATTTGAAAAAGACCACATTTGTCTGTTGACAAATGTGGTCTTTTTCATGGAGCGGGTGACGAGGCTCGAACTCGCTACCTCCACCTTGGCAAGGTGGCGCTCTACCGGATGAGCTACACCCGCGGAACAAGTGATATTATAGCACGCAATTTTTATTTGTCAACAGAAATTTTTCTCTTTTTCCAAGAAAATTTCGCTGGGTAAAGAAGAACCCAGACCTTCAGTTTCGGTCTGGGCATTCTCTCTCCAATAGGAGCTGTTGATATTTTGAGTGATGCCCACAGAGGGGGTCACTGTCTTGGCAGTCAGATCACTGAGGATCACGCGGCGGGAGCAGAGGTAATGGTACTCAAAGTAGGCAGCCTCCAGGCTGACGACGGTGATACCCTTGCTGCCGGCATGGATCAGCTGACCGTTGCCGATGTAGATACCAATGTGGGAAGCAAAGCGGCCGGAGCCGGTGGTGTTCTCAAAGAATACCAGATCGCCACACTGCAGATCATCCTTGGAGATGATGACGCCAGCGTCCAATTGGGCAACTACGGTACGACTCAAAGTGTAGCCGTGCTGCTTAAAGACATACTGGGTAAAGCCAGAGCAGTCAAAGCCTCTGGGAGAGGATCCACCGTGGACATAGCGCACGCCGATATACTTCTTGGAAGTGGTACGGATGGCAGAACGCAGGGAAAGTGCACTACCCGTGGTGTGGGTGGGCAGCTTTTTAGTCTCGGCAGATTCCGGAATGCAGTTTACATAATATTCGCCAGCTTCGTTCTGGGAAACCTGGTTCATGGCGATGTAGCCCTTCATGTCGTAGCAGTCGATCTTATAGAAGCTGCCGGAAGTGCCGAGGATGGTGATAATGGTGCCGTTTTCCAGGCAGCCGATGACTGTGCCGCTTGCGGAAGCGGTTCTATGTACGATAGAGACGGTGCGGCCGTTGCTTTCGATGGCCGTGTCTTCAATCACGATGGCGGGTGCAGTGGTGCCGATGGTTGAAGACAGCGGGGAGAAGGTCAGCGGTAGTGCTGCAGCAGGCTGTGTCAGCGCGGTAACCGCTGTACAGATCAAAAGCACAAAGGCAGTCAATCGTCCCAGACGTTTCAGTTTCAGCATAAAAAATCCTTTCCTGATTGCAACATATTACCAAAAAAGTTACAATCCGGTTACGGATTATAGCATACTGATTACAGGTTGTCAAGGGCTTTGTGGAGGAAAAACAGGCGATTTTGTGGGTAAAAATGAACAAAAAAGAGGATTTTGGCGAAAATTTGCCGGGTTTTGG
>JAGBEM010000275.1 GCA_017936985.1 Oscillospiraceae bacterium | reverse complement strand
GATCAGGCGCAGCAGTTTGCGGAGTTTTCCGGAATGGGTACGACGCTGGTTGCTATGCTGGTACAGAACAAGGAAGTTACCATCGTCAATGTGGGTGACAGCCGGGCTTACGGCGTTAACCGCAATGGCATCCGCCGTCTGACAGTGGATCACTCTGTGGTGCAGCTGATGATCGAGCGGGGAGAGCTGACTCCGGAACAGGCGAGAGATTATCCCGGAAAAAATTACATTACCCGCGCTATTGGTACAGAGCCGGTGGTGCTTAGCGACATATATCATCTGGATGTAGAACGGGGCGACTGCTTGCTCCTGTGTACAGACGGATTGAGCAATATGGTGGATGACCAGGAGATCTTGTTTGAGGTCGTTCACGGGGTAAACAAACAGTATTGCTGCCAGCATCTGCTGGAGATCGCGAAAAACCGCGGCGCACCGGACAATGTGACCAGTGTTCTGGTGCAGATCTGAGAAGCGGTGAGAGGAGCTATAACTATGGAAATGGATAGATATATTGGTCGGTTGCTGGATAACCGATATGAAATATTGGAAGTAATCGGTACCGGCGGTATGGCTGTGGTATATAAGGCCCGGTGTCACCGTTTGAACCGTCTGGTGGCGGTGAAGATCTTGAAGGATGACTTTTTCCAGGATGAGGAATTCCGCCGCCGCTTCCATGCGGAAAGCCAGGCGGTTGCGATGCTGAGCCATCCGAACATCGTTTCTGTGTACGATGTTGCGACTTCTGACGATGCGGACTACATTGTCATGGAATTGATCGATGGCATCACATTGAAGCAGTACATGGAGAAGAAGGGCGTTCTGAACTGGAAAGAGACGCTGCACTTTGCCATCCAGATCGGCAAGGCGCTGGATCACGCTCATAGTCGGGGTATTATCCACCGGGATATTAAGCCCCACAATGTGATGGTGCTGAAAAACGGCAGTGTTAAGGTGACAGACTTTGGCATTGCCCGGGTCATGTCCAACAGCAATTCTCTGACCAAGGAAGCGCTGGGTTCGGTACATTACATTTCTCCGGAGCAGGCCAAGGGTGGTCATGTGGATAACCGCAGTGACCTGTACTCTCTGGGTGTCGTGATGTACGAAATGATGACAGGACGTCCGCCGTATGACGGCGAATCTCCTGTTGCTGTGGCAATCCAACACATCAACGGAAAGGCACAGCTGCCTTCTGTGCTGAATCCCAATATTCCCGGTGGCCTGGAGCAGATCATTATGCGCTCCATGGAGCAGAATCCCGGCAAGCGGTATCCCACGGCAAGTGCTATGCTGTATGACATGGATGAGTTCCGCAAGAATCCTGCGATTCTGTTTGATTACAACAATCCTACGGCAGATATTGACGCAGCTACCAAGCTGCAGGATAATGCCCACGATAATCAGGAGACGATGCCCCTGCCCAAGACCACAGCGGAGCGGGTTGCCAGTGGCGCTGTACCGGTCAGAAAGCGTCCCCAGGAGCCTGTGCGTCAGCAGCCAGTAAAGCGGGTTCGCCAGCGCGAGGAGATCGTGGAAGAGGCAACTGAGCGTAGCAGCAAGGTGGCGACGATCGCGATTATTGCCTGCGCTGTGGTAGCGGTGATCGCTATCGTGATTTGTATTTTTGCAATCAGCAACGGTGCCAAGAACAATATGATTGAAGTTCCGCCTCTGTTGGGAATGACTCAGGAGGAAGCGGAAGCAGTGCCGGATATTTCCATTAAAGTGGGCGACCGAAGGGAAAGCAGCGAGTACCCAGCCGGCCAGATTATGAGTCAGACACCGGCTGCCGGTACGCAGATCGCCAAGGGCGGTCAGATCACAGTGGTTATCAGCCTGGGCTCCAGCCAAAAGACTGCGGTTATGGCAGATCTGATCAAGGCAAAGCAGGAAGATGCCATGAATTACCTGATCGGTCAGGATTTGAAGCTGCAGATCATTCCGAAGAAGGAAAGCAGCAGTACGGTAGAAGAGGGTTATGTTACAAGAACCGACCCTGCGAACGGCGAGACTTTGACAGAAGGCCAGACTGTGTATCTGTATATCAGCAGCGGTCCCGATGTCAGAATCGAAAAGGTGCCCAAGGTCAAGGGCCTGGATGTCCAGCTTGCCCGAAGCCAGCTGAACAGCTATGGCTTTGAAAATATCGAGCTGGAGCCGGTGGACAGCACCGAGGATAAGAATACTGTTGTGGATATTTCCGTGGTGGAAGGTGTGGAAATGGATGTAAACACTGAGATCATCCTCTATGTTTCCAACGGAAAGGGAAGCGATCAGCCGATCGAGGGTCCCACGCTGCCGGTAGTTGACCCGGATCTGGTCAGCGCTGTTGTGACTGTGCATCTGCCCGAGGGTATGATCCAGGACTACACGCTCAGCGTGTGGCAGGGGCAGACCCTGGTAGAAGAGATCGCCATCCCTGCTGATACCATCAGTAGAGATGTGGAGCTTACCGGCAAGGGTGTTATGAAGTTTGAATTCCGGGTAGGAAATACGCTGGTGCAGGAGATTACCGTGGACTTTGATCAGTATAAAACGGAGGATCCCACAACTGTGCCTGCTACCGGCACCGGAACAGGAACTGGTGTGAATGGCTGATAAGTTGACCGGCCGCATTCTGCGGTCATTAAGCGGATTTTACGATGTCCAGACACCGGCGGGTGTGATCACCTGCCGGGCCCGAGGCATTCTGCGCAAGCAGGGCAATACACCACTGACCGGCGATATGGTGCAGATCACCCTGGAGCAGGGGAAGGGAATGGTGGAACAGATCCTGCCCCGGAAAAACAGCTTTATCCGCCCGGCAGTTGCCAACATGGATGCTTTGGTGGTGTTTGCCGCCAATGTCAATCCGGTGACAGAGCCCTTTCTGATCGATCGGGTGGCTGCCATTGCCGGCGATCAGGAAGTTCCGGTGTACCTGTGCGTGAATAAATGCGATTTGGATCCGGCTGTGGATCTGGTTCGTATATATGAACATGCAGGCTTTCCGGTGATCTGCGCCAGCGCGGAAACCGGTGAGGGCGTAGAGCAGTTGCGGAGCATGATTCGGGGGAAACTGACAGCGTTTACCGGCAATTCCGGCGTAGGTAAAAGCAGTATGCTCAACCGACTTTGTCCGGAACTGGAACTGCCCACCGGAGAGGTTTCGGAAAAACTGGGCCGGGGACGGCATACGACCCGGCATGTACAGCTTTACTGTCTGGAGGAAGATACCTATGTGGCAGATACGCCGGGCTTTTCTTCTTTTGATACCGACCAGATGGAGATCATGCTGAAAGAAAACCTGCAGTATGCGTTTCCGGATTTTGCGCCGCATTTGGGAAATTGCCAGTTCCACGATTGTTCCCATCGCAAAGAACCAGGCTGTGCAGTGGCCCAGGCGGTGAAAAACGGACAGATCGAACGAAGCCGGTACGACAGTTATCTGCGGCTTTATGAAAAAGCCAGCCAGATCAAGCTCTGGGAGATAAAATAAGCTCAAAAAAGCAAAAATAATGTTTGACAAAACAGGCAAAAGACATTATAATATCTAAGCATGACTGCGAGGAGGGAGAAAATATGCTTTTGGGACTTTCCAAGATCATAGACTGTCCCGGTGCATCGGTTCCTTTCTCCACCAGTGTAGATTTGAGTGATCTTCTTTACGGTGAATGTTACCCCGTCAGCGAACCGGTAGCAGCTTCCGGTACGGTGCGAAACACCGCAGGAGTGTTGGTTATGACCGGCCAGATCCGCACCACCATTCATGGCGTGTGCGATCGCTGTGCGGCAGATTTTGATCAGGAAATCAATTTTCCCATCAATGTAGTGCTGGTAACAGAGCTGAGTAACGAAGAGAACGAAGATGAGTGGGTATTCCCTCTGGAGGGCGACAGCGCCGACTTGGAGGACATTGTGCGGACGGTATTTGTCCTGAACTTTGGTTCCAAGCTGCTGTGCAAGCCGGACTGCAAAGGTCTTTGCTGCCGTTGCGGCAAAAATCTGAACAGAGAAACTTGTGTTTGCCAGAAAGAGATCGATCCCCGTTTTGCTGCTTTGAAGCAGCTTCTCGAGAAGTAAATCCATAAGAATGCTGCAAAGAAAGCAGTTTGACCAAGGAGGTGTCATCCATGGCTGTCCCTAAGTGTAAAGTGTCCAAGGCCCGTCGCGATAAGCGCCGTGGCGGCAACTGGAAGCTGTCCGCTCCCAGCGTGTCTGTTTGCCCCAAGTGCGGTGAACCCGTTATGCCCCACAGAGCTTGCAAGGCTTGCGGTTCCTACAATGGCCGTCAGGTCCTGGCCGCCAAGGCTGACTAAGGCAGGAAATGTAAGAGGAAGGCACTTAGCCTTCCTCTTTTTCCTTTAATATTGTGATAGATAATATAAAACCGTTGATTTCAACGTGATTTTATGCCAT
>JAGBEM010000274.1 GCA_017936985.1 Oscillospiraceae bacterium | reverse complement strand
ACAGCAGGCCCGAAGCGGTCAGCCCATTTCCCTGATGGACTTGGCTGACGCCGTTCATAGGGAGGAACGGGAAAAGAAAAAATCCGTTGTGGATCAGCTGAAAAGCCAGCCCAAAGCAGAACACAAAAAGACAGCACCCAAAAAGAGTGCGGAAAGGGAGATTTAATATGGGAAACTTTACTTTTGAGGAAATGAACCTGATGTGCATTTACAATACCGGCAGCCGCACCGGATTGATCGACAGCCTGCGTGAGATGCGCGGCGAGCTATCACCGGAGGAAACGGAACTGAGGGAGCTGACCGACAGCGCCCTTACGAAGCTCTGTGCGATGACCGATGAGGACTTTGCCCAGTTGGAGCTGTATCCGGATTTTGACCAGTAAACACCATAACCGCAGGGATGGGGTGGCAATTTGCCACCCCACCTTTTACCCCAAAACTGAAAGGAGGACAGAATACCATGCCAACCAAAGCTGAACTATATGCACAGATGGCGGACAAGGTGGCAACGCAGCTCACGGGGAGCTGGCAGGAATGGGCGGGGTTTCTCACCACTGCTTCCCGCCTTTACAAGTACCCGTTCCATGAACAGCTGATGATCTACGCTCAGCGACCGGACGCTACCGCCTGTGCAGAGTACGATTTGTGGAATGAAAAGATGGGCCGGTATGTAAGACGCGGCTCCAAGGGGATCGCTCTGGTGGACGATTCCGGAGACAGACCACGCCTGCGCTATGTCTTTGACATTTCCGACACCGGAACCCGTGAACATTCCCGCACTCCCTGGCTGTGGCAGCTGGAGGAGCGCCATCTGGATTCCGTGCAGGCCATGCTGGAGCGCACCTACGATGTTTCCGGTGATGACCTTGCCGGACAGCTTACCGAGGTAGCCGGAAAACTGGCTGAGGAATACTGGACGGAGCATCAGCAGGACTTCTTCTATATCGTTGACGGTTCCTTTTTGGAGGAATATGATGAGTATAACATCGGAGTGCAGTTTAAGGCAGCCGCCACCGTCAGCATCACTTACGCTTTGATGTCCCGCTGTGGACTGGAGCCGGAACGCTACTTCGACCACGAAGATTTCATGGCGATCTTTGATTTCAACACCCCGTCCACCATCGGGGCGCTGGGAACAGCGGTCAGCCAGATCAACCAACAGGTGCTGCGGCAGATCGGCGTCACCGTCCGAAATGCAGAGCGCGAAGCCAACCAAGAAAGGAGCAAACAAGATGAACAATCCCATGACCTATATCCAGAACGGAGACTATCTGATTCCCGACCTGAAGCTGAGCCAGCAGCCGGAGAAACCCCTGGGCAAGTACGGCAGGATGAGGAAAACCTATCTGAAGGAACGCCGTCCCATCCTCTACAACCAGATGCTGCTGAGCGAGAAGCTGTACCCGCACCTTCTGGAGATCGACGAGACCGCCCAGAACAGACTGGAGCAGATGATGCCCCAGCTGGCGAAGGAAGCGGGAGCCACCGAGGAACTGAAAGCCAGCGATCCCATGAAGTGGGTGGGGCTGATGAACACCTGCAAAGCCCAGGCCGAGGAGATCCTGATGGCGGAGCTTATCAACAGCTGACCCTAAACCTGTTCCTCTCCGAAGCGGAACAGATCCAATCCATAGATGAAGCAGAGAATGTAGCGCATACATCCTCTGCTTTTTCTTTTGCCCAAAATGACATCGACCATGTGCTGCGTTTGGGCGGCAATACAGACCGCCAGAGGGAGCGTGTGGTTGCAGCCTTTGAAAAGCAGAAAACCACCGCTGAGATTGTCGAGATACTGAAAACGCTGTACCACGGCGGCAATGGTCTTGGCAGCGTGAGCGCATGGTACGCCGAGGACGGTATCCATCTTTCCCACGGGAAGTCTGTCCGTTATGACCGGTCTGCCCAGGTCATTTCCTGGGAGAGCGCCGCAGAGCGTATCGGGGAACTTTTGGAGAGCGGCCAGTTTGCCTCCAATGTGGAGCTTGCAGAAGCGGCAGGCTATGAACGCTCCCTCCTTGCCACAAAGTTCTGGAACTTATATCACGATCTCAGCGAGAATGCCAGAGAAACCGAATATTTGTCCTGCCTGTCAGAGATCAAGGGCAATGGGTTCCCGGAGGAGACCCGCCGCCTGACGGAGCAGCTGAGTGACCCAGCCTTCCGTCAGACCCTCAAGGAAGAATACGCCGCTTTCTGGACCGCTTATCAGCAGGATCGTGACCTGCTGCGCTTCCACTATCATAAACCAAGGGAGATCTGGGAGAACCTGAAGGACCTTGACCTGCCCCGCAGGACTTTTTCTTCAGACCTTTCCCAAGTGCCAACCGTCCAGCACTTCATTACCGAGGATGAGATCGACGCTGCCATGACCGGCGGCAGCAGTTTTGCCGGAGGAAAAGGCCGCATCTATGCGTTCTTCATGGAAAACCATACGGACAAGGAAAAAGTGAGATTCCTCAAAGACGAGTATGGCATTGGTGGTCGCTCTCATGCCCTGTCCGGCGCAACACACAGCGGCGAAGATCACGACGGGAAAGGACTGCACTATAAAAAGCAGGACTGCCCGGATGTTCACTTGAACTGGGAAAAGGTTGCCAAGCGCATTACCTCTCTTGTCCAGAAAGGCCGCTATCTTACTGAACAGGAACAGGCGCAGTATGACAAGATCCAGACTGAAAAGGAACTGGCAGAAGAAGATGCCATCCAAGCCCAGCAGCCGGAGGTGGAGGAAGAAACGCCAAAGCCTACCCTTCGGGAGCAGTTTGAGCAGTATAAGCCTGTGGTGACTGCCGCCATTTCCGAGGATGCCGCATACCGCAATGCCTGCGGTCATTCTGACCGTGAAAATGCTGTCATCGAGGGCAATGCCGCTGTGCGCCGTGCGGTCCTTGGTTCTAAGGATATGGAGCTGATCCGCCTTTATTCTGATATACCGGAGTTCCGCCAGCGTCTGCACCGGGAAGTGATCGACGAGACCTATCCAAAGCTCCATGAGCTTCTGCGCCCTCTTTCTCAGGAAGATATTAATACTGCCCTTTGTGCATGGAACGGCAATATTGAGAGTAAACACGCCGTCGTCCGCTATATGAAAGACCATGCAAGGGAAAAAGATACCGCTGCATGGTTGGCTCAGGAATACGGCGGCAGTAACAGCCTGTTCGTTGTCCGTGCCGGAAGCCCGGAAGAAACGCAGCTGCCCTGGCCGAAGGTACAGCGCAGGCTTGCCCAGCTCATTCAGGAGGACCGGTTCTATACCGAAGAAGAACAGGACCGTTTTGACAACATCGACCCCATCGCCATCCGGGAGGCGCTGGCCGAGCGCGGCATTGTGAATGGCGAACTGGTGGACGAGGAAAAGCTGGATAATGACCCGTTCATCCAGCGTGTTATGGCGGAGGTGGAGGAAGAAACGCCAAAGCCTACCCTTCGGGAGCAGTT
>JAGBEM010000273.1 GCA_017936985.1 Oscillospiraceae bacterium | reverse complement strand
GTAAAGGGCAGCACCATCGCCACCTGCGAATTTTGCGGCAGTCAGCAGACTGTTCCCGCAATCGATGACGATAAAAAGGCCCGGCTTTTTAACCGGGCAAACCAGTACCGTATGGACAGCGAGTTCGATAAAGCCTACTCGGTCTACGAGAGCATCGCCAACGACGAGCCGGAAAACGCCGAAGCCTACTGGGGCATGCTCCTTTCCGAGTACGGTGTGGAGTATGTGGACGACCCCAAGACCGGCAAGAAGATCCCTACCTGTCACCGGACCCTGGTCCGCTCCGTCACATCCAGTCCTAACTACAAATCCGCCTGCCAGTATGCCGACGCTGACAGCCGGATCATGTATGAGGATGACGCGACGGTGCTGGATGTCCTGCAAAAGCGGGTGTTGAACGCCTCCGCCAAGGAAGAACCCTACGATGTGTTCATCTGCTACAAGGAATCTGACGAGAACGGCAATCGCACCCCTGACTCCGTGTTGGCACAGGATATTTATGACGCGCTGACTTCCAAGGGGATGCCCGTGTTCTTCTCTCGGATCTCGTTGGAAGACAAGCTGGGACAGGATTATGAGCCCTGTATCTTTGCAGCTCTGAATTCCGCAAAAGTTATGCTGATGGTCACTACAGACTCTGACCATTGCCAATCCGTTTGGGTCAAGAACGAGTGGAAGCGGTACCTGGACTTTATGAAGACCGATCCTTCCAAGACTCTGATTCCTGTTTATAAGGACATCTCTCCCTATACGCTGCCTGACGAATTCTCTAAGCTCCAGGCCCAGGATATGGGCAAACTGGGCGCCATCCAGGACCTGGTCAGAGGCGTGGAAAAGCTGGCAGGCAAGAACCAAAAAGCCGCTGCAGCCGGTATGACCAAAGAAGAGAAGAGCTATGTTGCGTCCTTGGAAAAGGGCCAGAAACGCACAAGAGCGCTGCTGTTGGGTGTTTTATTTGCTGTGGTATCCGCAGTTGCCTCTTTTGGTGTAATACTTCTTGGCGAAGACGGCTTCTTCGACATTATGTTTTATAGAGCAGACGGAGGGATCGTTGCATTCACAGGTTCCCCTGCTGCGCTGCTGCCGCTGTTTATCTATCCGCTCCACGGAATTGGCCCGGCCCTGAACTGTACCTATGGAAGGAAGAGTAAAGGCGCGCATTGGACATACTTGATCCTGTATGCACTGGGCGCAGCCTTGTTAAGCATTTTCGGTTCTATGGGCTTTCATCCCGGATTCATTTTGCTGCTGCCGCAGGTGTTCAATGGGGCTGCCGCATTGATCACGGCAATAACAGCATATCGCCAGAAGAAAACGGCGCTGATCGTTCACTGTATTTTCATTGCGGTATTGCTTGCGGTGCTGTTGGTAAATACCGTTCTGTGATTGGCAAAGTATGTAGAGAAAGGAATAAGATAAATGAAAAAAGATACCATTCGAGCCAGTGTTGTAGTAGTAGTCATATTGATCGCCTACAATTTCGCGGTGTTCATGATCCCGTGTCTGAAAACCCCCACCTTCTGGATCAGCTGGGGTTTCACGCTGTTGGCATTTTTGGTTGCAGGCGTTGCAATTTACAACTCCCTGCTCAAGAATCCAGATGCAAAGAGCCGTTTCTACGGCTTTCCCCTTGCAAAGCTTGCCTTCTCCTATCTCGTCATTCAGGTTGTTGTGGGCGGCATCTGCATGGCGCTGGGTCACATCACCCCCTGGTGGGTCGCAACCGTGCTGGATGCCATCATTCTTGCGTTGGCGGTGATCGGCCTGATTGGCGCAGAAACGGTTGTGGAGGAGATCCACACGCAGGATGCAAAGCTCAAAAAGGATGTTTCCCTGATGCGTTCCTTGCAGTCCAAGGTCAATCAGATCGCCGCGCAGTCTGAAAACGCGGAAATCAAGGCCCTGGCAGATGAATTCCGTTACAGCGATCCTGTCAGCAACGATGCCATTGCAGATGCCGAGGCCGACCTTGTTGCAGCAGTAGACGAATTGCAGACTGCCTATGTTGACGGTGACAGCGAAGCTGTGGCAAAGCTGTGCCGCAGGGCATCTGCTCTTTTGGCAGAGCGGAATCGCCTTTGCAAGCTGAATAAAAACTAATCCGGAAGGAGCAATCTCCCATGGCAATTATAAAATGCAAAATGTGCGGCGGTGACCTGAATATCATGGAAGGTGCAAGCACCGCTGAATGCGAATTTTGTGGAAGTATTCAGACCATTCCTAAAGTAGATGATGAAAAGAAATTAACACTGTTTGCTCGGGCAAACCGTCTGCGTGCTGCCTGCGAGTTTGATAAAGCCGCAGGCATCTATGAGGCGATTGTTGCAGATTTCCCGGAAGAAGCAGAAGCCTATTGGGGTCTGGTGCTGTGTAAGTATGGTATTGAGTACGTAGATGATCCTGCCACCGGCAAGAAGATCCCCACCAGCCACCGTTCTTCCTTCGATAGTGTTATGGATGACAGCAATTTCGAGCAGGCTGTAGAAAATGCCGATCTGATGGCCCAGAGAGTCTACCGTGAGGAAGCAAAACAGATCGAGAAGATCCGCAAGGGAATTCTGGAGGTCTCCTCCAACGAACAGCCTTATGATATTTTTATCTGCTATAAAGAAACGGATCTCAATGGTGACCGTACTGTAGACAGTGTACTTGCCCAGGATATTTATGATGCGCTGACCGCAAAGGACTACCGAGTATTCTTCTCTCGGATCACTCTGGAGGACAAGCTGGGACAGGCCTATGAGCCCTATATCTTCGCGGCGCTGAATAGCGCGAGAATCATGCTGGCGGTGGGTACCTGCTACGAGTATTACAATGCTG
>JAGBEM010000272.1 GCA_017936985.1 Oscillospiraceae bacterium | reverse complement strand
TTTTCAATAAATTTACTCTTTGTATATTGATTCATGTACACACACTCCCGTCTCTATTTTAGTGCAAAAAACAACAAAAATCAATACAAAAGCAAAAAAAGGCAATGCAGGGTTCCCATATAAAAAGTATAATAAAATTGCAAAATCTAAAAATGGAGGGCAAAAGATGAAACCAAACTATTATTTAATTGCGAACGCGCATTTGGATCCTGTATGGCAGTGGCGTGTCCCGGAAGGACTATCCCTGGTGAAATCGACCTTCCGTTCCGCGCTTGACAGAATGAAGGAATTCCCTGATTATACCTTCACAAGTGCCTGTGCCGGTTACTATAAATGGATCAAGCTCAATGAACCGGAGATGTTTGAAGAAATCAAGCAGCGGGTCGCTGAGGGCAGATGGGCCGTTGTAGGCGGTATGTGGGTCCAGCCTGACTGCAATATCCCGTCGGGCGAGGCGTTTTGCCGCCATATGCTCTACTCCCAGAAATTCTTCAAAGAAAACTTTGGCATCCATGTAAAGACCGGTTACAATGTGGATTCCTTCGGCCATAACGGTATGTTGCCTCAGCTGTTCAAAAAATCCGGCATCGACAACTATGTTTATCACCGTCCGAATAATCTGGAAGAAAAGCCCAATCTCCCCTTCGAGAGCCTGCATTACTGGCAGAGCCCTGACGGAAGCGTCGTCAAAGCATACCGCATTCCCGACGGCTACGGCGGAGATATCTTCCAGGCGCGCCTGGAGGACCACTACTATAACAAGCCCCAGCCCATGATGGTTTTCATCGGCGTTGGCAATCACGGCGGCGGACCTTCCAAGGAACATCTGAAGCACGCCCAGGAGTTCATCGCAGCCGGTAATTTCAAGTATGGAACTCCTGATGAATATTTCGCGGACTGCGACGGTGTCGCTATGCCTACGGTCAGCGAGGATCTGCAGCATCACGCCAGCGGCTGCTACAGCGCCAACAGCGAGATCAAGAACTTAAACCGCCGGGCGGAAATCGAACTTGTGACGGCGGAAAAGCTGGATGTTCTGGCCAATGCTTTGACCGGTTCCCAGGCGCATCGTGATTCCATCGAATCCGCATGGGAACGTGTCATGTTCAACCAGTTTCATGATATTCTGGCCGGCTGCTCCATCAAAGAGGCCTATACCGACGCGAAGGGCGCTTTCGGCTATGCCCGGGAGGCAGCTCTGGGTGTGAACACCTTTGCCGCGCAGCGCATCTCCTGGCGGATCAAGACCACGGATTTCCTGGATGCGGATGCAACGGAAATGCGGGGCAGAATGTGGTACAGGAAGGGTGAGGGTTCTCCCATGGTCGTGTTCAACCCCCATTCCTTCCCTGTCCGTTCCGTTGCCCAGTTCGGCAACCAGTGGATCTCCAGGGTCATGGACTCCCAGGGCAATGAGATCCCCTTCCAGCTTGTCCGGGCATCCTATACCGATGGCGAACACCTTTACAAGTGTATCTTTGAGGCGGATGTACCGGCCTACGGCTACGCCGTGTATTACCTGTACCACGAAAAGCAATTCGAGGCCGCATCCTATGAAACCAAGCTGTCCGCCGGCGAGACCTGTCTGGAGAACGGTAAGGTCAAGATCACCTTTGACAAAGACAGCGGTGCCGTTTCTTCCTATTTGCTGAAAGAATCCGGCGCGGAATTTGCCGGCGGATTACTGGGCAAGGCTGTTGTCTGCGATGACTTTGCCAACGACACCTGGGGCCACAAGATCTTTGATTACAATATCGAAATCGGCGCGTTTGGCAGCGGCAGCCTGGAACTCGTAGAGAACGGCCCCATCCGTGCCACTATCAAATCTGTTGTAAAATATGGAAACTCTGTCCTGAAGAGATACTATTCCCTTTACAACGACAGCGAAAAGCTGACGGTCAGAACAGTTCTTGATTTTGATGAGCAATATAAATCGGTCAAACTCTCCTTCAAGGCCGATGTAAACAATTCCAAGGTTACTTACTCCATGCCTTACGGCTTTATCGAAAAGGCCGCGAACGGTCAGGAAGAGCCGTCTCACGCCTGGTGTGATATTTACGATGAAAGCGGCAAGGGGCTGGCCCTCCTGAATACCGGAAAATACAGCTTCTGCTCCATCGGAAATGATCTGCGCATGATGATCGCAAGAGGCTGCGCGTACCTTGACCATTACGGACAACGTTACCGTGACAATGAAATGGAATTCCTGGACAAGGGCGAGCAGGAGTTTGCCTATGAGATCGTGCCGCATACCCGCAAAGTGAATTCCGAGCTGTTCAAGGCGTCGGAAGTCCTGAATAATCCGCTGCAGACCCATCAGGAGACCCACCACGATGGTAATCTGCCTCAGGTTTATTCTGCCCTTACCGTCGACCGGGAAAATATCGTGGTTACTGCCGTCAAATCGGCGGAGGACGGCAGCGGAATCATTATGCGTATCGTAGAAACCAACGGTACGCAGACTACCGCAACGGTTGATTTCGGCGCGCTGAACGCAAGATTTACAATGAGCTGGGGTCCGCAGGAAATCAAAACAGTCAAAATCGCGCCGGACGGAAATGTGTCGGAATGTCTGATCATTGAATAATTCGTAAGTATGGCACCACCGATATTCGGGGTAAGGCTGCTGCCGGGATTCGCGTGATGCGATGGCTGAAGCCTTTTGCGGAGGATCGATTTTGGTGAGAGTTCGAAAAGGGTGTGCCTGCAAAGGCAGTACTTATGATACGAGCTTCCCGACGGTTTGAAAAACTTGAAATTCATACAGTGTTCCTGGACTTTCCAAACCCTACAGCGAAGCCGGCGTGAAGAATATCTTCTTCGCTCCCAACCACTGGAATCCGCCGCCCTCTACTATCTGGCAGATGGACATGACCAAAGTCGACACTTACCTGAATCCGGATGTGAGCGGCGGCGGCAGCCGGGTGGATGTGCGCTACGATTCGGAGCTGCCCATGGTCTTCCACTGGGAGGACAAGGACGGCAACCGTATCCTGGTTTGGGCCAGTACCCAGTATGGCTACGGCGGCGCGTCCTTCGCCTGTTCCCCAATAACCGGTTCGTGCCGGAGACAGTCCCCAACATGGAGACCTGCATGGCCCGGCATCTGCCGCTGATGGAGGAAAAGTATCCTTACGATGTGTGGCTGCTGGCTTGCTACGATGACAATGCGGAGCCGGACCTTTGAAAATACACGGAAGTCCTTATCACCCGGACACAGTCCGCGGCGCATGGTCAAGGAATGAGGAGCAGGGAGAAAATGACCGGCTGGTACAAGTCGGCGAAACGTCAATCGTGCGGATATCAATGTCCTCAATTTAGGGATATGGCGGCAGAAGATGTGCAAATAATCTGATTTTACCCCAATTTCCTGTAGAAAAGCTTTTCCGTTTTTAAGTTGACAAATGGATATAAAGGATCTATAATGAGATACGAATAAAAAGGGGGATGCTATGCCTAAAATGCGATCCTCTGCGTGCGCCCCACGTTCTGGACACGCCCCCGGTTTTAAAAGAGGAGGAAATGAAGATGAAAACAAAAACACTGTTTTCAAAGGCTTTGGCTGCCGTTCTGGCATTGCTGATGCTGGTGGGTATTCTGCCCACTGTGGCATTCGCTGCCGAGGATGAAGAGAGCGGCATTGCGTCCCAGGCAGTGGAAACGGAAGATGTTATCCGTCTGCCTATTACCATCCGTGATGCCAACCGCGACGGGCTGTTCTTTGAGAATGCTGAAGTCGGTCGTGCTCTGGGTGATGTACAGGTTACACTGGGTGAGGATGGCGTACCTCAGTATACTGAAGATGCCATTAAGAAGCTTGCCCAAAAAATTCTTTCTATGGCTAGAAGTGACCATGGCTACGGTTCCACAGATGCGCAAGAGCCCTATCAGGAATTGACGGGTTTGATTCTGGAATTGTCCACGAGAGAAAATTGGCTAAAATCTTATAACGGAAATTCTTGGGTCAATTCCTGGACGGTTAGTAGACGGGAAGTAAGGGCCAAAGACAATTGGAAGTGGAACCCGGAAAAGGAAAGAGTAGAGAAACTGGAAAATGCACAGACTGTCAGCGCTGTTGCGGACTGGATGCTGCGCCATGCGTTTGTTGATGGCAGCTTTACTTATAAAGGCGATTCTTATCCTTATACCGCAACCTATAACGGTTATGAAAACCTGGTCCTGCAGCCTGGTACCTATAATGGTACAGATTGCTATTATTATGACTCCGCTGAGAGCACGGTGTTCGATTATGCCGACAGTGCTGCCAATTCTGCCAATTCTGTTGGTGAGATTTATAATGGCGGAAATAATACCGTCGATCACGGCGGCTGGTTCCCTCTGGATCATATGGGTGAGAAGACGAAGCCTAATGTAGCCCCCCTTAATGAACATAACTACCATACAACGACTCAGGGTAGCGGACAGTTTGTTTACCATAAGGAAGATAACCTGTTCTTTGCCTTTACCGGTGACGATGATGTTTACCTTTATATCAATGGCAAGCTGGTAATTGATGATGGCGGCATCCATGAAAAGGATGCAGCTTCTGTTTATCTGGAACAAGCCGTCGGATCCGGTAAGTTTGTTTATGAGTATAACAATGCTACAGAAGGCCAGACCTGGGCTGAATATCTGGGCTTGAAGGAAGGCGATACTTATACTTTCGACTTCTTCCAGATGGAGCGTAGGACCAATGACTCCAACTTCGCAATCTGGACCAACATCAAGGTCGTGAACTCTTCCGCTGTGCCCAATAAGAAGGCATACCAGAACGGCCGCGAGCTGATTTATGGTTCCTTCGTTCCCCAGAACTCCGAAGTTACTTACGGCTTTGAGCTGACGAACGATGGTAATGAGACCGTTACGCATCTGACCTTTAAGGATGATCTGCTGGGTGTTTACCTCACTGCAATTGAAGGTGAAACGCTTAACCTTGGTGCTAATGCGGTTACGGATCTGGAGTATGCGATCTTCGCTAATGGAGACACACCCTCTTATACAAAGCTGACCACTGAGGATCAGCTGAAGAGACTGCTTGCAGGTGGTATTGAAGCGGGTAAGACCATTTCCATCCGCGGCTTTAAGTACAATGTCGGCACACCCGATGAAGGTGCAACGACCAAGACCATTTCCAATACAGTTTATACAACTGCTCTGGGCAAGAGCAAGACTGACGCTGACATGACGATTTCCGGTTCTGCCAGCATGCGTATCCGTACCTGGAACATTAACAATGTGGCCTTCGTTATGGACTACGCAAAGCAGATGTCTTTGAGCAATAAGGATGTGTTCGATAACGAACTTAATGAACTGAGCACAGAAACAGAGATTAAGGACGCGGACGGTACTACTACCACAATCAAGCTTCATGACACAGTCAACAGTGTCAAGCTGGACAGTGAAGCGGGTCTTTATGGCACCATGAAAATGACCGGCAGCTCCATTGGGGACTATGGCGTGACCTATACCCCCGACTCCATCCTGAATGGCATCGATTCCTTCACTGTTCAGATCACGGTTGATACCAAGACCACGATTGGCAATGCAACGACTACCGGTTCCAACATCATGAACAAGTCCGTCTCCATCATCCCCGCAAACAACGTCTATTACGAAGATACTTTCGTAGCCACAAAGGGCGCAACTGATGCAGCGGATGATGCAAGTGTGCAGATTGTCTACAATGGTAATAACACTGCAAGTTCTGGCAATACTGAAAGCGCGGAAATTGACGAGAAAGGCGTCGGTGCGGGCATCCATGGCTGGGAGGATTCTCTGGCTGATGATACCGGCTACTCCGACGGCTCCGCTACCAAGATGACCACCGGCGCAACCGCAACCTTCACCTTCACCGGCACCGGCGTGGATATCTACAGCTACACCGACATGACCACTGGCATTGTCACTGCCAAGATTAAGGGCGAAAGCGGCACAGAAAGCACGAAGTACCTGATGGTGGACAATCTGGCTGTCTCCGGTCAGTACTACCAGATTCCCACGCTGAGCTTCCAGGATCTGGCCTACGGCACCTACACGGTTACCCTGGTTGTCAACAACGCAAAGGCTCCTGAGACCAACGCTGACGGTTCTGTCAAGGTTGACACGAACGGCGACATCGTCTACTCCGAGACTGCAACCCGCAATACTTACTACCTCGACGGTATCCGTGTTTACAATCCCATCCAGAATCTGGAGAATACCGATACTGTAAAGAATGCGTATGGCGCGGATGAGCTGAATGCAGTCTTCGAAGAAGTCCGTGACCTGATGGCTGCTGATACTGCCACTGACAGTGAGCAGGGCAATGTCTTCATTGACCTGGATGGCAGCGGCAAAGTTTCCGATGCAACCGATTATGATGCCACCGAGTACGGCACCTATGGCCCCAAGAACGAGGTTTACCTGGCTCCTGGTCAGTCCATCGTGTTTAAGGTGGACGGCAATGACGCTTACCATTATTACATCGGTATGAAGGCTCCCGAAGGTGCAACCACTGCTGCGTTCAGCGACACTGCAGAGACCAACAGCGGTACAGAGATTGCCCATACCACGGATCTGTATTACGCTGTTACTCCTGTGAACGGTTATATCACCGTTAAGAACGCTGGCGAAACCAACATTCTGTCTGTTACCAAGGTCAAGATGACCGGTGAAGATACCACTTCCGGTATTATGCTCCTGGAGATGACTGAGGAAGAGGCTTCTAACGAAGTTGCGGCATTCTCCCTGAGATCCACTGTGGCCTACAGTGCGGCACCTGAAGAGGAGGTCACTCCGGCGCCTGAGGCTCCCACCGTGCCTGAGACTCCCACCGAGCCTGATATCGATGTTGACATCGATAACCACCCCGAACCCGAGCAGAAGCCGGAAGAGAAGCCCATCCAGAATGATGCACTGAAGGATCTGATCAAGAGCCTCTTCGACAAGATTTTCGGCTGGTTTGGCCGTAGATAAGGAGGGATTAAGATGAAGAATCAGTATGTTAAGCCCGTTTTGGTAATTGAAAACTTCACCCTGTCCCAGAGCATTGCCTATAACTGCGGCGAGAACCTTGACTGGAATCAGGCTACC
>JAGBEM010000271.1 GCA_017936985.1 Oscillospiraceae bacterium | reverse complement strand
GAGATCGCAATATAATTGGTGCAAGAGTCACGCAGGCGCGCAAGGCAAAGGGCATGAAGCAGGTGGAACTGCTCGCAAAACTACAGTTGGCAGGCGTGGATTTAAGCGTCCCTGCGCTATCCCTTTTGGAAGGGCAAAAACGACCCGTATCTGACATCGAGCTGAATGCCATAGCAGACATTTTAGGAGTATCCGTTGATTGGCTTTTGGGCCGGGAGAACTGAAAATAAGCAAAGCCAGAAAATGACCAAAAATCGGTCGTTTTCTGGCTTTTTTCTGTCAAAAAGCAAAATTCACAGAAAGTTTACATTTAATTTGTTCTACTTGTACAACTACAAGTGGCCGATTTTGTGCAAGATTCGGCGAGTCATGTCCGTGAAGCGATTTTCTATTGACAGGGGTGTTACGGTGAAGATAGGACATACCCGCACCGGATGGGAAGGCGAGGTCCATCCGCTTGGATATGCCAACCATCCCCATAATGAGCTATCACCACATAGGGGATATTTTATGTCCGTGAATAAAAATGAATCTTAAAACGCTCATAATAGATATAGAGCATTACTAGATAAGGAGGTATATGTTATGAATCAAAGAATGAATGCTCGTACTGCTGATTGCCAGCAGGATCAACGATCCGAAGTTCTTATGGAGCAGATCGTCAAGGCCATGGCCGCACACTACAAGATGG
Organism: Oscillospiraceae bacterium; assembly: GCA_017936985.1. Next base: position 8,515 of record JAGBEM010000271.1, on the reverse strand, counting down.
AACTCTCCGCCAAGATTGCTCACGGAAAAAGGGTGAATTCACGCAGCTGCCATTTTAATGGTGGTTCCGTCCCCTATGGGTATCAGATTGATACCGATCTGCACTATCAGATCAACCCCGACCAGGCACCTGTTGTTCTGGAAATCTTCCAGCGTTTTGCTGCCAATGTTCCCATGGCGGAGCTGCTTAGGGACCTGGAGACCAAGGGTGTCCGCAACGCAAAGGGCAATTGCTACACCCGCAAGACACTGACCAAGCTGCTCTCCAACCGTATCTACATTGGCGAATACCGTTATACGGACATTGTGATCCCCGACGGAGTCCCTGCCATTGTGGACAAGGAGTTGTTTGATGCTGTTGCCGCCCGTCTGGCAAATCCTAATTGCAGATGATTAGAGGCGTTATTTATGCGAGATATTCGTCGGATGCCCAGCGAGAAGAGTCCATTGATGCCCAGATCCGCGAGAACACAGCTTTTGCTCAGAGAAGCGGTATTGAGATCGTAGGGACATACATTGACCGGGCACTGTCTGCTAAGACCGATAACCGTCCAGAATTTCAACAGATGATCAGAGATAGCGCCAAGAAGAAATTTGATGTGGTCATTGTATGGAGGTTGGATAGATTTTCCCGTAATCGCTACGACTCTGCCAAGTATAAGGCCATATTGAAGAAAAACAATGTCCGTGTGATTTCTGCAACGGAGAACATTTCTGAAAACCCGGAAGGTATCCTGTTAGAGTCTGTGCTGGAAGGCTATGCAGAGTATTTTTCTGCAGAGTTGGCAGTTAAGGTCACACGCGGTATGAAGGAAAACGTGCTAAAGGGGCAATACAACGGCGGCACGGTACCGTTGGGATATATGATTGACGATCAGCAGCATTTCCAAATTGATCCTGTGACAGCACCAGCGGTTCTGGAAATGTTCCAGATGTATGCTTCCGGTGTCAATATGCAAGAGATCGTAGACACTATGAATACAATGGGCATCCGCAGCGGCAGGGGCAATCTGATCACCGTCAATGGTGTTACCCGGATGCTTCATAACCGCAAATATATTGGAGAATACTGTTTTCAAGATGTAGTGATTCCCAACGGTGTTCCGGCTATTGTACCACAGGAGTTGTTCGACCGCGTTCAGGAGCGTATGGCTTCTAATCACAAAGCCCCCGCCAAGCATAAGGCAGAAGATGAGTACTTGCTCACTACCAAGTTGTTTTGTGGTTGTTGTCAGCGTATGATGGTGGGAGAAAGCGGCACCAGCCGCACAGGGCAAACTCACCGCTACTATAAATGCATTGGCGTGAAGAAGCACCTTGGTTGTGACAAGAAGAGCGTCAAAAAAGACTGGATTGAAGATTTGGTCCTGATGTACATCCGCAAGCTTATTTTCGATGATGAGCTGATCGAAAAGTTAGCAGATTGCATGATGGAAGAAATGGGAAAGGAAAATGCTACGTTGCCGTTGCTTCGAAGAAACCTAGCAGAAACAGAAAAAGGCATTGAAAACCTGCTCAACGCCATTCAAATGGATATCTTTACACCCTCTACCAAGCAAAGGTTAGAGGATCTGGAACAACAGCGCAAAGACCTATCCCTGCAAATCGCCAAAGAAGAACTGGCACAACCGACGCTGACGCGTGATCAAATTCTCTTTTGGCTATACCGCTTTCGGGAATTGAATCCCGAAAAAACAGAGCATCGCCGCCGTTTGATCAATAGTTTTGTGAACGCAGTCTATTTGTATGATGACTACTTTGTATTTGTCGGAAACTACAAGGATGGAACAAAAACAATCACCATCGCAGAGCTGGAAGCTGCAGGTATTGGTTCGGATTTGAATGCATTAAGTGTACCATTGAAATAAAGGACACCTAAATGGGTGTCCTTTATTTTTATGCTGCCGAAGGGGCTCGAATAATTTAAATGCGGCGCGGATGAGCGCCGCCGGCGACGGCTAGACGGAGCCGAACAATAATCTGCGCAAAGCGCAGATGCAAACGAGTCCCTTTCGGCGTACACCAGAATCACCCAAAATCATGCCGGCTTCCACAGCTGATGCCTTTATGCTCTAGCTTAGCCATGATTCTTTCGATTTTCTCAAAGCATTCATCATCCTCCAGGCTGTCATCGCTGATGACAGCCTGGATTTCTTGTACAACTCGGAAACATTCCATTTCAACAATCGCATTCGCATCAAGATCCATTCCTGGAAAAAGAATCTGCGCATCCTTTTGTGACAAATAATGTGCCAAAATTTCCGTATACAACTTCATGATTCATCTCTCCTTTACCGATATGGGGATTATATCCCCTTAATATTTAGGATTATAACCCCATAATAAACATCGTCAAGGGGGTATTCTATGATCCGATTCGATAAACTTTGGGAAACCATGAAAAACAAAGGCATTACCACCTATCAGCTTCGGGAGCAATGCGGCATTGACAGCAAAACCGTTCGCAGGCTTCGCGCCAACGACAATGTAGAAACCAAAACATTGGACAAGCTCTGTACCGTTCTGGATTGCCGTTTAGAAGACATTGCACAACACACAAAAGATTAAAGGCAGGAAGCGTTGCTTCCTGCCTTTTGATACATCCCCACCATTTCACCAGAGTTTATAACATTTCCTCACAAAATTGTAACAAAATTTTTCATTATCTCACAGTTTGCAGTTGATTTTTATCGCAAACGCAGTATAATAAAATTGATATGTCCAGGGCGGTATCCACCGCCCAAACGGAAGATTTTTCATCGACCGTAACATACGGAAGGAGAAGTTTTACATGATCATTACTCAGAAGAAACCCATTGAAGAAATCATGGCTATGGTCGGCGATGCCAAAACCGTCGGTATCGTTGGCTGCGGCAGCTGCGCAACCGCCTGCCAGACCGGCGGCGAGCCCCAGATCGCAGAATTGACCGCCGTGCTGGAGCAGGCCGGCAAAAAGGTCGTCGCCACCACCGTGGCTGACTACTGCTGCATGAATCTGGGCGTCAAGGCCAAGATGAAGGCCATCAACGCCGCCAATCCCGACTGCGTGATCTGCATGTCCTGTGGTGACGGTGTCCAGTGTGTTGCCAAGAACGCAGGCAATGCTCCCGTTTATCCCTCCAACAACACCATGTATCTGGGCGAAGCTGTCCGCTTCGGCGTATGGGAAGAGGCTTGCCGCTTCTGTGGCGAGTGCGTGCTGGGTCAGACCGGTGCTGTGTGCCCCATTACCCAGTGTGCCAAGAGTCTGGTCAACGGCCCCTGCGGCGGCCAGAAGAACGGCAAGTGCGAGGTCAACCCCGAAAATGACTGCGCATGGATCAAGATCTACAACCGTCTGGAGGCTACCGGCCAGCTGGAGAAGCTGACCCAGACCCGCGAGGACAAGGGTTACGCCGCTCACGCCTATCCCAGAACCATCAGCCTGAGAAAGGGGAAGTAAGTCATGAGCAATCTGAGAGACGCACTGGAAAACGGTAAATTTGGTATTACCGCAGAAATGGCACCCCCTAAGGGTTACGATTTTGCCGAGCAGATGGAAGCTGCGGAAGTTTTGGCCGGCAAAGTTCACGCTGTCAACGTGACCGATATGCAGTCTGCAAGCCTGAAGGCTTCCGGTATCGGTCTGTGCATCAAGCTGAAGCAGGCCGGCGTTGAGCCCATCCTGCAGATCACCGGCCGTGACCGCAACCGCATGGCCATCATGGGCGACATCCTGTCTGCCGCATCCTTTGGCATTGACACCATGCTGGCACTGACCGGCGACCACCCTGTTGTGGGCGACTGCAAGGACTCTAAGCCTGTTTACGACCTGGATTCCGTAGGCATTCTGAAGATGCTGAGCAAGATGGAAGAGACTGGCTGCGACTGCGGCGGCAACGAGCTGGCAGGCGGCGCACCCAAGTTCTACAAGGGCGCTTCCGTTACTCCCGTCTATGAACCTGTCTTCCTGCAGATCAACAAGCTGCGCCAGAAAGTAGAAGCCGGCGCAATGTACGTTCAGACCCAGGGCATCTTCGATCTGGATACCTTTAAGCGTTTCCTGGATAAGGTAGACGCTGCCGGCATCAAGACCCACATCATGGCCGGTATCATTCCTCTGAAGGCTGCCGGTATGGCTAAGTATATGAACGAAAATGTTCCCGGTATCGATGTGCCTCAGCACATGATCGACCGCCTGGCCGCTGCTGCCGCTGAGGGTAAGGAAAAGGGCATCAAGGGTCTGCCCATGCAGCTGGGTATGGAAATGGCTGCGGAAATGATCGCCAAGATCAAGGACGAAAAGCTGTGCGACGGCGTACATATCATGGCCATCGGCGCAGAAAAGAACGTTCCCACCATTCTGGATAAGGCCGGTCTTTCCATCTGACATAAGCAACGAACCCACGGGGTTGCACCTTTCGGTGCAACCCCGTTCGTTTTTTGCCGTCAGTGTGAAAAGGAGGCGGTAAAAAACCGTGAAAAAACAATATAAAGTCTGCTTGGATCCCGGGCATGACAGCGCTACCTATAATCGCTCCCCGGTAGTAAAGGAATACTGTGAGGGACAGCGGATGTGGGATCTTTCTCTCCTGCTGAAACAGCAGCTGGAAGGCCGTGGGGTCGAAGTCGTTATGACCAAAAGCAAGGTAAATCAAGTTGTTAGTCTGACGGCAAGGGGCAAAAAGTCAAAAGGCTGCCATCTGTTTCTGTCTTTGCACTCCAACGCAGCCTCGACCCAGAACCCCGATTGGGTCATTGCCCTGCATCAGGTGGATGACAACTGCGGCAAAATGGACGAGGAAAGCGCAGCGATCGCCAAGCGCTTAGCTGCAGCTGTTGCCGGGGTGATGGGGGTGGACGCAAAGGCCAATGCTCGGAAGTCCTCCAGCGACCGGGATGGCAACGGTCATAAGGACGACTACTACGGTGTGCTCCGGACTGCTCATGCCGTAGGCACCCCCGGTGTGATCCTGGAGCACGGCTTCCACACCAACGAAGGCTGCTGCCGGTGGCTTTTGGAAAATGCCAACCTGGAAAAGCTGGCGCAGGCAGAAGCAGAAACCATTACGCAGTGGCTGGACACCCTGGATGACCCGACAGCTTTCATCTGTCAGATCCAGGCTGCCATCGGCGCAACGGTGGATGGGCTCGCAGGCCCTGAGACTTTAAGCAAAACCCCTACCCTGTCTGCATCCAAAAACCGGAAACACCAGGCGGTAAAACCGGTGCAGCAGCGGCTTTATGCCCTTGGTTATACCCAAGTGGGTACTGCTGACGGTATTGCAGGCGTGAAATTCACCTCTGCCGTAAAGGCTTTTCAAAAGGATCACGGCTGCATTAGCGACGGAGAGCTCACTGCCAAATGTAAGACCTGGCAGTGTCTGTTGGGTATGAAATGAGGATGCGGTATGAGTGAAGCCATCATCACTGCCCTGATCACCGGCGGACTTTCACTGGCTGGCGTTGTGGTCACCTGTCTGGCTACTGCCCGACGCAACGAAAACGCCCTGCGGATCTCCCAAGCCGTGACGGACACCAAGCTGGAGGAGCTGACTCGGGCTGTCCAGGAGCACAACGGCTTTGCCCGGCGGATGCCGGTGGTGGAAGAGCAGATCAAGGTCATCAACCACCGCATCAATGATCTGGAAGCGTTTCACCGCCCGGGCTCATAAAACAAACAAGGAGGGATACATATGAACAAGCTCAAAGATAATTTAGCGGCACTGATCAAGGTCAAGACCATTGTAACCATTGCCGTGATCACAGTATTTGCCACTCTGGCGTTGCGTGGAGACATTACCGCAGACAATGTCATGATCATTGTCTCCAGTGTGATCTCTTTTTACTTTGGAACGGTAAGTGAGAAGAAAACACCCTGACCAAACCACCAAGCCGAAAGTGTACTGTCTTGAACGGATCTTCCCCCATGCGTCAAAGAACCAGTCGAGGAACTCCCTTGACTGGTTCTTTTTTGTTATGCGGTTAACTCTGTATTCTTCTGTGCCTGGCCGTCCCAAAGTTTCTGGTGCCTGCACAAGCACACTGGCCGTACCCGGTGCATATAATGGAACGATGCCATTAAGGAAAGGAGCGGGAATCATACCACCACCTGCCTGCCAATGTGTCAAATTTTGTCGATAGCACATAAGATGCAGTACAAAATGAATATAGGAGGGATTATATTGAACAGATACAATGGCTTCGATGACAGGATCTGCGGCTCCCAATTCGACGACAACTCATGCAAACGTCACAATTCCAATGATTACGGTTGTACAAACAGAGATCACAGCTTCTGTTGTACAAACTGCCCACCAGGTCCTGCCGGTCCTCAGGGACCGATCGGTCCGAGAGGCCCGGCTGGTCCCCAGGGTGTTCCCGGAGTAAGAGGTCCGGTCGGCCCACAAGGTCCTGAAGGTGTTGCCGGACCCATTGGTCCCCAGGGTCCTGTAGGAGAAACCGGTCCTGTCGGTCCTCAAGGCCCTGCCGGTATTGCTGGACCTGCCGGTCCTCAGGGGCCTGCCGGTGTAGCTGGACCTGTCGGTCCTCAGGGGCCTACAGGGGAAGCGGGGCCAATTGGCCCCCGAGGTCCTGCTGGTGTCGTTGGGCCTGCCGGCCCACAAGGTCCTGCAGGTGTTGCCGGACCAATTGGTCCCCAAGGCCCTGCCGGTGAAGCGGGGCCTGTTGGTCCCCAGGGGCCTGCCGGTGTAGCTGGACCTGCCGGTCCTCAAGGCCCTGCCGGGGAAACCGGACCTGCCGGTCCTCAGGGTCCTGCCGGTGAAACTGGACCTATCGGTCCTCAAGGCCCCATCGGCGAAACCGGACCTGTCGGTCCTCAGGGGCCTGCCGGTGTAGCTGGACCTGCCGGTCCTCAGGGGCCTGCCGGTGAGACTGGACCTGCCGGTCCCCAAGGTCCTGCCGGAGAAACCGGCCCTGTTGGTCCTCAGGGGCCTGCCGGTGTAGCTGGACCTGCAGGTCCTCAAGGTCCTGCCGGAGAAACCGGCCCTGTTGGTCCCCAGGGGCCTGCCGGTGTAGCTGGACCTGCAGGTCCTCAAGGTCCTGCCGGTGAAACTGGACCTGCCGGTCCCCAAGGCCCCATCGGTGAAACCGGTCCCGCCGGTGGAGTGTTGAACTATGCAGATTTTTATGCATTAATGCCCCCTGACAACGCTGCAACCGTAGCCCCCGGTACGGATGTCAGTTTCCCCCAGGACGGTCCAAACAGTGGTTCCGGCATTGCCCGGTCCGGCCCCAGCTCCTTCACCTTGGCGGAAATCGGCACCTATCAAGTGCTGTTCCAGGTAAGTGTAACCGAAGCCGGACAGCTGATCCTGACCTTGAACGGCGAAGATTTGGCATATACGGTAGCCGGCCGCGCCACCGGAACCTCCCAAATTATTGGCATGGCCATTGTGGAAACAACTGTCATCAACTCTGTTCTAACAGTACGGAATCCTGAAGGCACCGCCGCAGCCCTGACGATCACGCCGCTGGCAGGTGGCACCCGTCCAGTCTCTGCACACTTAGTGATTACCCAGATCCAATAATCTCCAGATAACAGGAGCCCCATCCCGGCTTGGGATGGGGCACAATTCTGTTAAGGATACGAATGAGATATTGTGTTCTTTTCTTTACTTTGCATTGACTGCATCTACAAATTTCAGGAACGCCTGTCTTCCTTTCGGCGTATTCTTATAGACACCTGCATCCTCCAGAACCGCGGCAAAAACCTTGCCAGTCTCCTGCAGAATGATGTCCATGGCGTTGTCCGCGGTGAAATTATACTGTTTCTTCAGTTCGTCCACCCAATCGGCATGCTTGGACAGCACCTCATCGGCACGGATGTCTTTACCAGCAACGATTGCGTCAGCCAGATCGGAAAGCTCCTTCTTCAGCCGGCTGGGCAAAACTGCCAGACCCATGACCTCGATGAGTCCGATGTTCTCTTTCTTAATGTGGTGCTTGTCTGCGTGGGGGTGGAACACGCCCAGTGGATGCTCATCGGTTGTGATATTGCACCGCAGTACCAGATCCAGCTCGTAATCGCTGCCTCTGCGTCTTGCGATGGGGGTAATGGTGTTGTGGGGCTCACCGTCGGAATGGGCGATGACACCCACCGAAGCATCGGAGTATCCTCTCCAAACCCCTAGGATTTTGTCCGCCAGATCCGCAATGCGCGCGGGGTCTTGGCCGTTCAGACGAATGACGCTCATAGGCCATTTTACGACACCTGCTTCAATATCCTCGTAGCCCGCAAAGGAAACAACTGTTTCCACAGGTGCGGTCTCCATGGCAAAAGTATAGTGACCGCCCTGGAAATGCTCATGGCTGAGGATCGAGCCACCCACGATGGGCAGATCCGCATTGCTCCCCACGAAGTAATGGGGAAATGCCGTCACGAAGCTCAAAAGCTTTTGGAATGCGCTCTTATCGATCTTCATGGGGATGTGCTTGGAATTGAACACAATGCAGTGCTCATTGTAGTACACATAGGGGCTGTACTGCAAACACCAATCTTCGCCGCAAACCTCAAT
>JAGBEM010000270.1 GCA_017936985.1 Oscillospiraceae bacterium | reverse complement strand
AGTCCGTTGACAGCCCCCATGATAGGGAATATAAGCCAGGTGATGTACCATGCCTGCGTCAAAAAACTGATAGCAAAATATATGACAAGGCCAATGGTGTTGATGGTACTTTTAACAGCCTTGCGAAGTTCCTGCTGCGCAGTCAGAGGTTTGGTCGGATCTTCTTTTTCCTCCTTACTGCCACCAGCGGTGATTATGATCAGCGCAGTAGCAACACCTACGATCGCCAACATTCCACACAGTCCCAGGATCTCCATATCAAGCTCGGCAAGGACAATCAAGGGAATTATGCTGATAATGTACATGCATACAGCGACGGCGCGCAGAACTTTCTTCCAGGCAGGTGTGTAGCTGTGTTCTTGTGTCTGCAGCTTTGTTACAGACGGTTCTGTTATCTCAGTGGAGGCGGAACTGCTCAGAAGCTCGCTGACATCGCCAATGCCGGAAATTGCCAGGCTGTAGGCGGCTTCCGGGGTTTTGCCCTGGGCGACCAGGTCGTCATAACGGTCCAGTGTGTTTTGCAGGATCTCCTGTTTAATATCACCTGCGTTGGATGCACCGGCAAACAGCAGATCCACATAACGAATCAGTTGATCTTTCATTTTCTTCCCTCCGTTATCAAGAGTTTATCCATGATCTCCTTGGTTTCCGTCCATTCCGCTAAAAGCCGGTGACAGGCTTCACGGCCTGTCGGAGTGATGGTATAATACCGCCGACGGGCACCGGCACCGGAGTCGCCCCAGTAAGAGGCGATGCAGCCCGAATCTTCCAATCGCTTAAAGGCGGTGTAAAGGGTGGCCTCTTTTAATTCAAACCGACCGGATGAGAGCGTGGATATTATTTTGTTGATCTCATAGCCATAGCTGTCTGCCTGCATAAGCCGTGCCAGAATGATGGCATCGGTGTGTCCGCGGATCAAATCGCCGGCGATGGACATGACATCACATCCTTTCTGTTAACAATGTAACATAAAGTACCTCGCCTGTCAAGGTATCTCATAAAAAATAAATGAGCATCCTGCTGGATGCTCATTTATGATATTTACTGCCAGCCTGGATGGCCTCAGCGCGATAGATTTGCTCTAACACCATGATCCTTGCCAGGTGGTGAGGGAAGGTCATGGGGCCCATGGACAGCTTAAAATCTGCCATTTGCTTGATTTTTGGGGAAATGCCGAAAGAAGACCCGATCAAGAAGCAGGCACTGGATTTCCCGGACAGCTTGACCTCCTTCAGTTTATCTGCAAACTGCTCGCTGGAAAGTGTCCTGCCTTCGGGGGTAAAAATGCACAGCCAGGCACCTTTCGGGATCTTTGCGATGATCGTATCGGCTTCTTTGTCCAGTCCTGCGGCGATCTCCGCAGGGGAGGGGTCTTCCGGAAGGCGGTATTCCGGCAGTTCTAAAAGCTGAAAATGGCAGTAGCCTTTCAGCCGTTTGGCATATTCTTCTGCGGCAGAAAGATAGAATTTTTCCTTCAGCTTGCCCATAGTGATCAGCGTAATGTCAAACATAGTCTCCCTCCTTTTTGGGTATCATAACACAGCAGACCGCAAAACGCAACAAGGAGAGATTGTCATGAAGCAGAAAAAAGATGTGGATAAGATCCCGCATATGACACCACTACTGGGACCTTTCCGTAATATTGGTATCTCTTTGACAGACCCGATGGGTAGTTACACCGGAATACCGATACCGCCGGATGAAATACCGGTACAAGACGTGGATGATCTTTAACGAGGAACCAGGGCGCTTGCGCCCTGGTTTTTAATCGTCCGGTTTGTATTTTCGCCGGGTGGCCATACCGCCCCGGATATGCCGTTGCTGCTTGTTAATATCCAATACCTGCCGCACTTGTTCATAAAGCCGTTTGTTGCATTGGGGCAGCCGGTGCTGAAGATCCTTATGTACGGTGGATTTCGAGATGCCGAAATGCTGAGCTGCTGCCCGGACAGTGGCACCTGTTTCGATCATGTACACAGCCAGTTCGCAGGCGCGTTCCTCGATGGTATCTGCCATAATCTCCCCTCCGATGCTGTGTGCTACCAGGAAAAATTTATGCACACCCGCAATGGAATATGCGTCCTTGACAGTGCCCTGTAAACAAGATACAATAAAGCAAACAGATCCGGAGGTTCGGACATGATTTACTTTCACAACGATTACAGCGAGGGCTGTCACGAAAGAATATTGCAGCGCTTACAGCAGACCAATCTGGAACAGACGCCCGGTTACGGGGAGGACGCATACTGCGCATCCGCAGCGGAAAAAATTCGCATCCTGTGCGGCAGGCAGGATGCTTCTGTCCATTTTTTGGTAGGCGGGACCCAGGCAAATATGACGGTAATTGCCGCCGCACTGCGCCCCCATCAGGGTGTGATCTGTGCTGACAGCGGACACATTCATGTCCATGAAACTGGCGCTGTTGAGGCCACTGGACACAAGGTGCTGGCCGTTTCTTCCAATGACGGGAAAATCACAGCCGACCAAATTGAACAGACAGTGTTACTTCAGCGGGATTCCGGCGCTGCAGAGCATATGGTTCTGCCGAAAATGGTGTATATTTCGCAGCCCACAGAGTTGGGCACACTGTATAGCCTTGCAGAACTGACGGCATTACACAAAGCCTGCCGAAAGTATGGACTGTACCTGTTTCTGGACGGTGCTCGTTTGGGTTACGGACTGACTGCCCAGGGTAATGATGTTACCCTGGCTGATATTGCTGCCCTTTGCGATGTGTTTTATATTGGCGGCACGAAGATGGGTGCACTGTTTGGGGAAGCTGTCGTGATCAATGAGCCCGCTATCGGAGAGGATTTTCGTTATTTGATCAAACAGCGCGGCGGTATGCTGGCAAAGGGCAGACTGTTGGGACTTCAGTTTGATACCTTGTTTACAGATGAACTGTATTTTGAGCTGGGCAGATATGCCAATGCTATGGCAGATCAGATCCGCAGCACACTGGCGGAGTTAGAGATCCCACTGTATGTACCGGGCTGCACCAATCAGATCTTCCCGATCCTGCCGGATGATGCGTTGGCGTCGCTGGCACAGACTTTTACATTTACGGAGCAGGCACGTCTGGATGATGCTCACCGGGCTGTCCGATTTTGCACCAGCTGGGCATCTACCAAGGAAAATGTGGATGCACTTTGTGTCGAATTACGAAGAATTCATAAAAACTTCATTGGCAATTCCCATCATTATCCGTTATAATAAAGAAAGATAGGGGGCGCAAATATGGAATTGAACAAGAAGACTCTTAGAAATATCTTTCTTGGCGTAGCTGGATGCATTTTTCTATACTGGCTTTTGCATGAAACGGAACGGCTGCGCTCGGTTTTGACTGCCGCAGGTGCGGTGATTGCACCTTTTGTAACGGGTGCGGCACTGGCATTTATTTTGAATGTGCCGATGCGCGCCATTGAGCGGATGCTGAAATTCATAAAATCAAACGGACTGCGGCGTGGACTGGCGATTTTGCTGACTTTGTTGTCGGTTGTTCTGGTTCTGACAGGTGTTGTCTATTTGTTGGTGCCACAGTTGGTGCTTACCATCGAATCCCTGGTGGCTACGATGCCGGGATTCTTCCAGCGTGTGCAGGAGCGGGCCACGGAATTCCTGAATGATAATCCGGAAATTCTGGAATGGCTGCAGGCCAATACAGAATTTGAAAACTTCAACTGGCAGGAGTTGCTAGAAAAGGCAGTTTCTCTGGTTTCCAGCGGCGTGACTGCTATATTTGACAAAGCGATCGCTGCGGTCATTGGCTTGGGAACAGGTATTTTTAATGCTGTTCTGAGCCTGGTGTTCTGCCTGTATTGCTTGAGCCGAAAGGAAATTTTGGCCCGGCAGGGAAGACGGATTTTGTATTCTGTTCTGTCTGAGAAGGCGGCAGATGAGACCATCCGCATTTTCCGCATGACCAATTCCACTTTCTCTAACTTCATTTCCGGCCAGTGCCTGGAGGCGCTGATCCTGGGATGTATGTTTGCGGTGAGTATGCTGATCTTCAAAATGCCCTATGTGCCCTTGATCAGCGTGATCATTGCGGTGACAGCTTTGGTTCCCATCGTGGGTGCATTTGTAGGCTGCGTGATCGGTGCATTCTTTATTCTGATGCAGGATCCTACACTGGCATTTTGGTTTGTGGTCATGTTCCTGGTGCTCCAGCAGATCGAAGGCAATATGATCTATCCCAGAGTGGTCGGTACATCCATTGGTCTTCCCGGTATGTGGGTGCTGGTGGCTGTGGCAGTAGGCGGCGACCTGATGGGTGTTGGCGGCATGCTGCTGATGATCCCGCTGTCCTCTGTTCTGTATGCCCTGGCTCGTGAATTCACTAACAAGCGTCTGGCTGCCCGTGGTATTGCCCACGAAAAGCTTCAGGATCACGCACCGGAGCTAAAATCCGGCTTCCAGAAAAAACGCGACCAGAAGAAGCAGAAAAAGCTGCTGCAGAAAATGCTGCAAAAGAAAAAGGATAAGGATCCCGAAACAACAGAATAACAAAAAGCGTGCTGACAAATTAGTCAGCACGCTTTAAATTTGTGTAAATTCGTAGTTTTCAAATTTCAGCCGGTCACCTACATCGATACCAAAGGGCAGCAGGGCGATGGCTACTTCGGAAACCACACCGGTGTCATCATACTTGACGAAGACGTAATCTCCGCGAATATCTATCACGGTACAGAGCATTTGATTTCCTCTTTGTTAGGGAATTTTGTGGTAATTTGCATAAGGGTCGGACGGATCTATTAGAAATGAGAGAAGCACTCTACCACCCTCAGCGCTGCGCTCAGATATGACGCTTTCAAAGAATGCACTGACGGGTGCGGCGATAGCAGTAATTCCGAAACCCAAGGCAAAGCACAGCCATGCGGCTTCTGAGATCAGAACACTACGCATTGCGCACTGAAATAACAGTGCCAGTGTCAAAACTGTGGATATAAACAGATATGTTGGCGGATTTAGGATGCCTTTCAAGCGGATGAAATGTACCTCGCAGCCATCTTCGCATTTGCGTACATAGCCCAGGGCAGAGTTTTTGGGGTTGCTGTAACGACGGTCATATTCATATCCGCTGTGATAAGTAACGGAGAAGAGCCCTCCTAAGAAATAGCCGGTAAACCGCTCGGAGCCAAATTGAAAGTGACTTTCCATTTGTGATCTCATAGCAGCAAGATATGCGTTTTTTGGCAAATCGGAGTGAACAATCATACAGAATCCTCCTTTTTACAAAACCCGCCCCTGTGTTAGCAGGGGCGGGCAATGTTTTGGAAATTAATCCTTGTACATCTCGACCAGCTTCTTCAGATGCTCCCAACGCTCCTTGGCAGCCTCTTCGTTCTTCACGAACAGGTCCTTGGCGCGGTCGGGGAACTCGCGGGTCAGACGGGAGTAACGAGCCTCGTTCATCAGGAAGTCCTGATAGCCGTCCTTGGGATCCTTGCTGTCCAGCTGGAACTTGCCGGTCTCCTTGGAAGGATCGAAGCGGAACAGGTTCCAGTAGCCGCAATCAACAGCCTTCTTCATCTCAGCCTGGCAGTTGGTCATGCCGCCCTTGATGGAGTGCATCTCACAGGGAGCGTAGCCAATGATCAGGGAAGGACCGTTGTAAGCCTCAGCCTCGCAGATAGCCTTGATGGTCTGCGCCTGGTTTGCGCCCATAGCGATCTGAGCAACGTAGACATAGCCGTAGCTCATAGCGATCTCAGCCAGAGACTTCTTCTTGGTCTCCTTACCGGAGGCTGCGAACTGAGCAACCTGACCGATGTTGGAAGCCTTGGAAGCCTGACCGCCGGTGTTGGAGTAAACCTCAGTGTCGAAGACAAAGATGTTGACGTCCTTATTGGAAGCCAGAACATGGTCAACACCGCCGAAGCCGATGTCGTATGCCCAGCCGTCGCCGCCGAAGATCACACACGGACTTCTTGGACAGATATTCCTTCTTGGACAGGATTTCCTTAACGGTGTCGCAGCAAACCTTAGCTTCCAGGTTGGCAATCAGAGCCTTGGT
>JAGBEM010000022.1 GCA_017936985.1 Oscillospiraceae bacterium | reverse complement strand
TGGCATAGACCTCATACCACAGGTCCATCCACTCGCCTACCGTGTACATGCCTGACCGCTTGATATCCAGTTCACCGCTTTCAGCGATTGCTTTCTTCAGTTTTTCTTTGACCTCTGCCTGGGTCTTGCCCAGGACATTCTTGATGATGGCCTTGCCTGTGACAGGATCAGTTCCTGCAGTGTACCGACCCTCCCAGCGGCCATCCTTTCTCTTTCTCAGGCTGCCTTCACCGTTAGCTCGTCTTTTTGCCATATTATCAACCTCCTTCCGTTGTGGCAGCACACACAATACCGTAATACTTGCGAAATAGCTAGTCACTAGACCTACCAAAAAACACGGCGGAAATGACAGCATAATAGCCATAGTACCTGCAAAGTTTTATCCCCCCTGCAAAGCTGCCTTGACCGGCACCGCAGGAGGGAGTTATTTGTTCTATTCGTTTTGTTAGTTGTTGCCCAGCGGCATAGACTCTTGCCGTTAGACGGCACCAAAGATTGGCTGAAAAGTTTTGGATGCTGTACTTTGCCACAGGGAGGCTTGCACGTTTGCGTCTGATAGACATTTGTTCGCGATGTAGAGCCGAGACAATAACCGTTTCTGTTTCAGAATTGTCCTACATTCTCCCTGGATAGACACATATGCGCCCAAAATAAACATATTCTATTGAGTTGTGCAGCTTTTGAAATTATAATATGAATACGCCGTATTTTCATACGTGCAACATAATTAAGTGGAAAATCGGAGGACTAGAAAATGAAGAAAATGTTATGTATTATGCTGAGCCTGATTATGGTTCTGGGTCTGTTAAGCGGTTGTGACTCTCTGTTCACATCCGGTGATGAGGGCGGTGCGGCTGGTGGCAGCACCGGCGACATCAAGATGACCGACAAGTATACCTTTACCGATCCTGCTGATCTGACATTTGAGACACGCTATGCACTCTATTGTGATGAGAACAGCTCGGTAGTCTCCACAGCAGCCAGCTATGGCGTAAAGGCAGTGTATTCCATTATGTATGCCGATGGAGAGGATGTTCCTGTCGGATACTATGAATTTATGATCTGCGATACCCCTGAAAATGCCAAGGCAGTTATCGATCTGTATACTTCCTTTGGCACAGCTCTGAGCGTTGCTGAAGAGGATCCCTGTGTGCTCTACAGCTTTGCTGCAGCTGATTCTGTGGAGGCAATGCTGATCTCCTTCCAGGCCAGCGGAATAATTTCTGAGGCGACTGCCAGCGCTTATATTGAGTATTACAAGTCCTACAGCGGGGGTACTTCCGTAGAATAATCCGCAGCGGAGAGAAGACACCATGAAACGGATTAAAAAAGCAGAAAAGACCGGTAGCTGGGCGGGATTTTTCCGGATGGTCCGCCAGATCAATCTGCCTTGGCTGGTTCTTTTGATCGCGTTTGCCTTTGAAATGCTGTATAGCCAGGTAACACTGATGCTAC
Source organism: Oscillospiraceae bacterium (assembly GCA_017936985.1). The sequence goes on along the minus strand of JAGBEM010000022.1, from coordinate 3,378 downwards.
CCACAACTACGACAGCCCTGATGTCCGGAAGTCTGGAGGCTTCTGCTTTGCGGGATGCCATTATCTATTATATTCTTTACGCCCTGGTGTTGCTTGCAGATTTCGGCTTTCTCGGCATTTCCAGAAACTGGACGATTCGCAACGCCAGAAACAAGGTGTGGGGAGAAATGGTTCGTATCCGCACGGACTACTATGACCGCAATACGCCCACTGCTCTGACCTCTGCCATTACCAACGATCTGGACGCAGGTGTCGGCGGGCTTGCCAGTCTGATTGTCAGCGTGATTCCCACGATCTACTATATTGTTGCCGCTCTTTTTGTGGTCGGGGATTTTGACCGTCTTCTTTTAATACCGATTCTTATTCTGCTGCCGGTGAAGTATGTTTATATGGTGGTCGTGAGCCGGTGGATGTACAAAGCCCAGGTAGGTATTTACCAGCGGATTGGTGTATTGACCGGTTACTTGGGAGAACGGGTAAAGAATCTTCCGCTGATCAAGCAGTTCTGTACAGAAAAAGAGGAACTTGAAAACGGGCAGACTGCATCAAAGAATCTGTTTGATGCCCGGATGCACAGCATGAAGGTTACTTGTGCAGACTCTGGAATCGCAACAGCGATTAATCTGCTCCAACACATGGGAAATATTATTTTCGGAGCGATCCTGTTGCAGCAGGGACGGATCACCGCTGCTGACTGGGTGGCGTTTTTCCTCTTTTCCAGCACGATCAATGCCCGGTTTGGAGATTTGATCTCTACCTGGCAGAAGATCAAGACAATTCAGGGTCAGGCTGCTCGGGTGGTGGACATTGTAGAAGCCCCCAAGGAGCAGACAGAGGCCGAGGCATCAGAAATTGCAAATGTAGTTTCTCCTTCCGGTGCTGCGCCTGCGGTATCCTTTCGGAACGTTTCTTTCTCCTATGGAGAAAAGCAGGCACTTAAGAATGTATCCTTTACAGTTCCGGCAGGTTCTGCTGTAGCCATTGTGGGACTGACCGGCAGCGGTAAGACTACCATGCTGAACCTGCTTGAACGGTTTTATGAAGCCGGTGAGGGAAAGGTTATGATTGGTGACCGGGATGTAAAGGAGCTGCCTCTTGGGCAGCTTCGCAGCCGGTATTCTTATGTACAGCAGGATACCGGGGTGTTCGGCGGCTCTGTTCGGGAGGCAATGACCTACGGTATCCGGCGTGTTCTGACAGACGAAGAGATCATCACCGCAGCCCAAAATGCAGGTGCCTGGGACTTTATTCAGAAATTATCCGGAGGATTGGACGCAAAGATCACAGCCGACGGCGCTTCTTTATCCGGCGGCCAGCGGCAGAGACTTGTGCTTGCCCGGGAATTCCTACGCAATGCGAATGTGCTTCTTCTGGATGAACCTACCTCCGCACTGGATGCCAAGACGGCCCAGACGGTGAAACAGACCATATTCCGCCTGTTCCGGGGCAAGACAATGCTGATGGTTACCCATGACATGACACTGGTTTCCGATATGGACCAGATCGTAGTCCTGCATGACGGTGAGGTTGTCGGTCAGGGCACCTATGACCAGGTACTTGCGGACTGCTCGCTGTTCCGGGAAATGGTAGAAGCCCAGCAAAAGGAGGTGCAGCAGGTATGAAACGGATAAAGCGCTATCAAAACATTTTCAGAGGTGTCCGGATTCCCTGGGTGATGCTTGCTGTACTGCTGATATTGAACATTATTGAATCCCATGTCTTTTTGGAGCAAACCACTCTGACAGCGGATATCATCGATACCAGTCAAAAAGCCATCAATGCCAACCAGCTGGTTCGGTTTATTGTTGTGCTGCTGGTCAATTCGGCACTGTCGATCTCTATCAATTATATCAATGGCTGGACTGACCAAAAATTAAGCTACGGTGTTCGCAATAAGCTTTGGAACAAGCTGATGCATCTACCCACCCGCTACTACGATCAGGAAAGCGGCGATACCCTGGTGAGCCGGGTCACTACGGACAGTGACCATAGCGCTACCTATTTTAACATTGCGATCAAATTTGTCAGCACGGTCTATGCCAGTGCGGTTGCGGTCAGACAGATGTACCGCTACAGCCCGCAGCTGACATTCTATATGCTGATCGCTATGCCGATTCTGCTGACAATCTCTGCCCTGGTGGGAAAGCTGAGTTTCACAGCGAACAAAAAGGCACAGGTAGCTTTTGCGGATGCTCTGGGTTATCTGGTTGAGAGAACCCGTAATCTGCGGCTGATCAAAGCTGCGCGCATGGAGCATGCGGAACAGCAGGCAGGTAAAAAGCGGTTTGACCGCCAGTTTCAGGTCAGTCTGCTTTCCACCACAGTTAACAGTCTGACAGCTGCGCTGATCCCCATATTTAGCGGCGTAGGTATTGTTGTCAGCTTTGTTATGGGCGGAAGACTGGTGCAGGAAGGTGTGATCACCGTTGGCAAACTGGTGGGTTTCTACACCCTTTCCGGTTTGTTAAGCATCCATATGCTGACCTTCCTCCAGCTCTACACTTCTTTAAAAGAGGCAAACGGAAGACTGGATAAGGTGGCAGAGCTGCTGGAGACACCGGATGAAAAACAGGAAGGCATCGAATTTGATGTGGCTGATGCGGATTTAGTGGCGGAGAATGTCAGCTTTTCTTACAGTGACACGCCTACTTTGAACGGTGTAAACTTCCGAATTCCCAAGGGGCAGATCACAGCAATCGTGGGTCCTAACGGTGCAGGCAAGTCCACACTGTTTAAACTGCTGGAACGGATGTATGACCTGGACAGCGGCACGCTGCGTTTTGGTGAGGAAGATATCAAAAAATATGATCTGTCTTCCTGGCGGGGATCCTTCGCTATTGTCTCTCAGGATAAGCCCTTGCTGTCCGGAACTGTTCGGGAGAATATTCTCTACGGTGTACGTAGAAAGGTGGAAGAGGATGAACTGATTCGGGTGGCGAAGCTGGCAAATATCTACGATTTTGTTATGGCCACTCCCGGCGGGTTCGATGCGCCAGTGGGAATGGGTGGCTCCAACTTCTCCGGAGGTCAGCGCCAGTGCATTGCTATTGCCCGGGCCATGATGCGTAATCCCGATTATCTGCTGTTGGATGAGGCAACCTCCAATTTGGATGCCAAGAGCGAAAAGATGGTAAGCCAGGCATTGACAAATCTTATGAAGGGCCGTACCACCGTGATGATCGCCCATAATTACTCAGCTACCCGTGATGCCACCCATATCGTTGTTATGAAGGATGGCAAGGTGGAGGCGGAGGGAAGCCCCGAGGAAATGCTGGCTTCCAACGAGTATTACCGTGCTTTCGCCTGTAAATCTAGTGCGTAAAAGGGGGAACTGTCCTGTATGAAATCGACAGTTGTAAAGATGTACGATTACAAAAG
>JAGBEM010000269.1 GCA_017936985.1 Oscillospiraceae bacterium | reverse complement strand
CCCACCTTTTGGGCGATTTCGGCCACGGACGAATAAGCGGCCCACGCCTGGGCGATCACCTGGCGATCCTCCGGCCCCAAATACTTCCCGCTCATGGCTTTTTCACCTCCGATTGAATAAAAAAATAAGAGCAACAAGGGGGTGTTACCCTTTGTTACTCTTATTAGTAGCATTTTCAAAATTGTAACCATTTTTGTCTTGACTGCAAATCCTCAAAAAAATATGATACAGGAAACGGCATCTGCCGAAATCTGGAAAGGAGTCCGCTATGAAACGTATCTTATCTATGTTGCTCACCACACTCCTGCTCTCCGTTGCACTTTGCGTAACGGCTTCCGCTTCCGATTTTGATGCGGTGGCAGAGGATCTTTCTACCATTGGCATGTTCCGCGGAACTGCAAATGGGTTTGAGCTGGATCGCGCTCCCACCCGCAGCGAGGCCGCTATCATGCTGGTTCGCCTCTATGGTGCAGAAGAAGCTGCAAAGACCGCATATGAGGCAGGCGAGATTTCTCATCCCTTCACGGATGTCAGTGAATTTACTTCACCCTATGTCGCCTGGCTGTACACCAATGGAATCACCAATGGTTTTACAGAGACCACCTTTGCTTCCCAGCGTCCCTGCAGCGCTCAGAACTACGCAACCTTCCTGCTTCGCGCTCTGGGATATAAGGACGGCGAGGATTTCCAGTATGCAGACGCTCTGGTCTTCGCACAGGAAAAGGGCTTCTATGAGCCGATCATGTTCTCAGGCGAGTTCCTGCGAGACGATCTGGCTGCCCTCACCTATCAGGGTCTGGCCGCTGATACTGCCGACGGCGAGACCTATCTGCTGGATAAGCTGATCCAGGATGGTGCCATTGATGCCGACGCGGCAAAGCCCATGACCGAAACCTTCGAGGCCTATCGCGCGATGGAGTCCGCTTTCTCCGACATGGATGAAAACGCCATGGATATGGATATCAACATGGATATGAATATCCGCATGGAGGCCGCTGGCGAGGTTATGGAGATGCCTACCTCCACGACCGGCAGCGTTGCGACTATTGTGGACGGCACCGATGTCGAAATGGCCTACGCTTTGACTACCGTTGCCGAGGGCACTGAAATGGACATGGGCATGTGGCTGAAAGACGGCTGGATGTATATGTCCATGAGCACCGAGGATGGTCTTTTGAACGTAAAAGCTCCCGTTGAAGATGAACTGGCTGTTATGGAGGAAGTTGGAACCGTCGATGTCAGCGCTATGGATGTCAGCGGTCTAGCCATGATCGACTCCATTACCACAAAGAAAAACGGCAGCAACACTGAATATACCATGATCATCGGCCAGGGCATGGATGGCATGATGGACTCTGTTGCCGCTATGACCGGCGATGAAACGGCTGGCACCGAAGTCAGCGATATGACGATCACCTATGTCGTTGATCGCAACGGGGTTCTGAAGAACATGAATATGGTTTTCTCTGCCGGCATGGAAATGCCCATGCCGATGGAAGACGGCACTGTAATGTCCATGAAGCTCCAGTATGATTACATCGTTGAGATGACCATTAAGGCTACCGGCAGCAGCGTCCGTATCAAGTATCCCGACTTCTCCAAGTTCACCGAAATCACTTATGACGAAATGGATGCTCTGGCATAATCTTGTCACCTGATCGTTTGAAAGTGGGCAGCTCGAAAATGAGCTGCCCACTTTTATATTTCCTGCATTTTTGTAAAAAAACATTGTACCCATGAATAAAATAGCGGCGCAGAATTGTGTTATAGATGAAAGGAGATGAATATGTGAATTCGTTTGGTACCACGGAATCCATATGCCGGGCAGTGGAGAAGTACAGCTCCATGCTTTTACGTCTCGCCATGACACGACTGGCCTCGCCAGCAGACGCAGAGGACACCGTCCAGGAAGTTTTCTTGCGCCTGATGACCAAAGCGCCGACCTTCCGGGATGACGAGCATGAGAAGGCATGGCTCATCCGCACAACTCTGAATTATGCCGCGAACCTCCGCAAATCGGCAGCCTACCAGAGCTTACCCCTGGATGAGACGATCTCAAGCCTACAGCTCGAGCAGTGCGATCTCCTTTCCGCCGTCCAGCAATTGCCGGACAAATACAGCGCTGTAATCCACTTGCACTACTACGAGGGTTATACCCTCAAAGAAATTTCAAAGCTGTTAGGCCTGCCTGTTCCAACAGTCGGCACCCGCCTTACCCGGGGCCGTGAAAAGCTCCGCAATCTGCTAAAGGAGGATTACAAGTGAACCAGGAAAAATACCGCGCCGCATTCGACGCCATTCCGTTCAGCGAAGATTTCCAGCAGCGCACTAAGGAGCGGCTAATCAGTACTCAGGCGGCCGGAAAGGACAATATTATGAAAACCATCCACCGAGCCAAAGCTTTACCCATTGTCGCAGCTCTTGCCGCTGTTCTGACGATTTCTGCCGCCGCTGTGATGCTGTGGCTAACGCCGAGCCAAACCGCCCAAAGGTTTGATGATCCCACACTTGCCGCTGCTTTTGAAAGCGAAGATGCCATCATCCTTGACCAAACTGTCGAGTCTGAGGGATACACTTTCCGCCTGGCCGGCGTAGTCAGCGGAAAGGGTCTATCCGATTATGCTACGGATTTGAATGAAGAAAAAACCTATATCGTGGCGTCTATGTCCCACACCGATGGCACCCCCATTGAGGAAGCAGGCTTCGATTTTGTCTTCACACCTCTCGTTGCCGGATATCAGCCCCGCAGCGTAAACACCTGGACTCTGGGCGGAAGTGCCGGAGCTTTTGTCCATGAAGGCACCGCCTATTACCTCTATGAGCTTTCCAGCATTGAGATGTTCGCTGACCGGACCGTATACTTTGCTATGTATGAAGGCTTTGCCCCTGACACCCAGACCTTTGACGTGGCTGAAGACGGCAGCATCACCTTTTCCGAGGACTTCAATGGCCCTCACGCTCTGTTCACGATCCCTTTGGACGAGAGCAAAGCTGATCCTAACGCTGTTGCTGCATTCTTTGAGGAAAGCGGCTTTGAGCCTTAAATAGCCTATACGAATCCCCCCACAGCGCTGTGTGGGGGGATTTTGTTATCGGCACTAACGGTTTGATGTTCCACCCAGAAAAGTTTGGTAGTTGCTTCTAATATTCTGTCATAACGGCGAAACACAAGAGGTCGCAAAAAATAACGGCAGCCGCTTGGAACAACCCATCGAATGCATCGTGTAAAGTGTTTTGCAAATACCTCTGTCAAGCAAAATGGGCCGCTGGATCCTTCCAGCGGCCCATTTTGCACTATATTGGTTTTCAAATCATCGGGAAGCTAACAACAACTTTGAACAGGTCCCCATCGGTAGTCAGTTCCATTGTGCCGTTTTGCAGTTCGGTCAAGCTCTTGGCAATCGAAAGCCCCAGACCGTTACCCTCAGTGCTTCTCGCAACATCGCCCTGAACAAACCGCTCCATCAGTTCATCCGGAGAGAGATTCAGTGGCTCGCGGGAAATGTTTTTGAACGAGATAACTGCCTGTCCATCCTGCTCCTCCAGTGTCAGGTAGACGCGAGTGCCGCGCTGGGCATACTTGCAAATATTGTTCATCAGGTTGTCGAAAACACGCCACAGTCTGCGTCCATCCGCTAGAATCTTTACGGGGCGTTCCGGCTGGTTTGTTACCAGGGTCAGTTCTTTCTCCGTCAGTCGCTGTTCATATTCTCCGGCAGTTTGCGTCAGCATCACGCCAACCTCGCAGGGCGCCAGCAATACTTCCAGATTTCCGGTGGATGCTTTAGATGCCTCCACTAGATCATCAATGAGCCGCTTCAGACGCTCAGACTGTCGATGGAGCACGCCGGCGTATTCCGTAATGGTGGAATTCTCGCACGGTTCCTTTTCAATGAGATCAGCATAGTTGATGATGGAGGTCAGAGGAGTCTTGATATCGTGGGACACGTTGGT
>JAGBEM010000268.1 GCA_017936985.1 Oscillospiraceae bacterium | reverse complement strand
TTTCACTGGGACCGGCAACCGCCCAGGTGATCGCCTCTGCCCGCTGCGGTACACAAGTAGGTGTCAGGATTTGCAGGCGGACACATTCCTCGCCAACCTGCGTAGCAAAATCGTCACGCAGAGAAGGCAGGCCCTCCAGCAACACACCCCGGGCAACGCCATTGATAAATGCCGCGTTCTTGGTGACGGTACTGGTTTCGGCCTCCGGATCGATCCAGCCGTTGGCATAGCAATTTGCCATAAACTTGCAGAAATTTACATATGCCTCGGACTCATAATAATTGACGATCTGCGTGCTTTCCGTTCCGTTTGTGGAAAAATCCAGCACGCCGGAGGCAAACTTATTGTTACCCAGAGGGTCAACAGATACTGCATGAGAGGATTCGTCCATCTTGCTGACAATCGGATAAGATTCCGGGAATGCTTCCTTCAGCTTAGCGAAGATCATTTCCAAATCGCTCAGCGTCACAGGCGTTCCGTCAGGATACTGATCCGCAAGTCCAATGGCATTCAGGTCGCTCTTGCGGATCACATACGCACCGCCGTTATAAAAACCGAGCTCACGGGTAGAGATGCCAACGATCTCGCCCTGAGAGTTTCGTACCATCATGTCGAATTCATCGTTCATTTCCAAAATGTTGGGACAGAATTTCTGAATTTCTTCATCGGTGATGGTCTGGATCATTTCCATCTGTGCATAATAGATAGGGCTGCTTCCAAAGGCTACGCACATCAGATCAATGGGATCTGTCATCAGAATGGTGGAATAATTCTGACTGTAGACGGAAATCGGATAAAACTCCATAGTCAGATCCGATCCCAATTCCTTAAGGTAATCATTGACCGCCGCTTCCACCAGATCAATGTCCTTGGGGAGATTCTCGCCATAAAAATAGGTCATGACAACGTGCCTTCCACCGGAAGATTCCTCCTGCTTACCGCAGCCGGAGATCCCCACCGCCAGAGTTGCGATCATGGAAACACACAAAAGAAAGGACAGTATTTTCTTCACTGCAACCATTCTCCTCTCACAGCAATTTTAGTTTTTCAAAGAGTCACCCGTTTCCGGATGACTCTCATATGCGATCATCACTGAGTCTGCTCCAGAGCAAAATACATACCGGGTGCACCAAGAGGCTCACCAATATCGTACTGCAGCAGCTCGCTGCCTTCCTGCTTGGTCAGGTTGTAAGTATAACCCACAAATTCGGGATTTGCAGCAATCTCATTCAGGGCATACATAGTAAGCTGTGTACCATCCTCGGACAAGGTATAGTAACCCAGAACCTGCAGAACGCCGGTCTTGTCCAAAATGTCTACAGTGCCATCAGTCTTGAATACATAGCTGTTCAGTGCCCATCCAAAGGTTCTTTCGGTTTCAAAATATTTGGTTGCAAGGAATGCAGGCCGTTCCACGGCTTCAACGGTCAGGACCATGGAAGCAGTTGCCTCGGGATTGTCTACAGAAGTAACGGTGATGGTAACAGTACCGGCCTTCAGGGGATAGATGTTGGTAGTGTCCACATAAACAACCTGAGAAGCTGCATCGTCCACAGTAATGGTGATATCAGAGACAGTGGGGTTCTCAGGATTAAAAGTGACCAGCTCTGCCATGTTGAACATCGCACCGGAAGCGAGCGTCTTGCTTTCAGGAACGGAGATGCTTTCCACATTGACCTTGCTGCCAACCGTAATGCCCAGCTGAGATGCCTGATCAGCAGTCATAATGAACTGTGCAGCGATAACACCCTGATTAACCTCGGTACAGGTGATAACAACGGTATCGCCCGCCACCTCAGCAGCAGTACCGATCTGGCCGGACACGCCCATAACCGTTGCATCCACAGGATCTGCAGCAAAGGTCAGAATGCCGTCAATGATCTCATAGGTAGTTTCAAAAGCAAGCTGCGCATTCAGATTTGCGTAGAAGGCATTGACAGCACAGGTGCCGTCGGAATTCAAGGTAATATCACCGGTGATGCCTTCAGCAGGTTCTGCAGGAAGTTCGCCGGCCTGTCCAACAGACAGGATCGCTTCGCTGACCTGAGAAACGGTGACTGTGCAGGACGCAGTCACGCCGGAGCCATCGGCCGCGGTCGCGGTAATGGTTGCTTCGCCTGCAGCAACAGCAGTTACCACGCCGCTGGCATCTACAGTTGCGACAGCCTCATCAGAGGATGCCCATGTTACATTCTTGTTGGTAGCTTTCAAATTGACAGTAGCAGTCAAGGTAGCAGTTTCACCGACCTTCAAGTTCAGGCCACTGCCGATATCGATCATACTGACAAGAACCTCTTCCGGTTCGGTGGATGCCGGTTCCTGGCCGCAGCCAGCGAAGCATACGACCATTGCTGCGACCAGCAGCAGACTAATCAAAGATTTACTCAGCTTTTTCATAATTTCCCTCCATATATTTTTTTCAGCGCGTGTCATTAACTTGGGATAGACATTTGCTTACAAGTAAAGTATATAGCAAGTGCTGAACAAAAGAAATAATCAAGACATCGCTATATATATGTGTTGATTTTTGGCTTTGTTGTGATATAATACAAATTAGGATGGTGATATTTGTGGATGAAGCTCAATACTTAAAAGAATTAAAAGCACTTAAAATATATGAACACGCCGGACAGCTCTTTTACAAACAGCACGGCTGTCAAATTGATATCCCACAGTTTTTACATAATATGGACCACAATTCCCGGTCTTCCCTGCTGACACAGTTTGCAAAGGATTATTCACGGCAAACCGTCGATAAGTTTCTGAGTCTGAGTCCGGAAGAATTGCTTGGTGAATTCCTTCCTAAATACTACGTTACCCAGCCTCAGACGATTACCGTTCAGCAGCTTATGCGCTATATCAAGATTGCACCGCATAATCACGATTTCTTCGAATTGGTATTTGTTCTTACCGGAACCTGTACTCATGTGGTCGGCAATAATTCCTTTGTCCATGTACCGGGGGATTTTACAATCATTCCTCCCGGCATTACCCACTATCTGGAGGCAAGCGGAGAAAGTGTTTGCCTAACTGCCAAGGCAACTGCTGACACATTTGAACGACTGTTTTTTGACATACTCCGAAACAACACACTACTATCCGCTTATCTGGATCGTTCATTAAAGCAGCCATGGTTTCAGTGTGCCGTCACACTTCATGCGGGAAATGATGATCAATTTTTGCGGATGTTGCTGAACATTCTGTGGCAACAGGAGGCAAGCAAAGAATACAGCAATATTATTATCGAAGCTTCCTTTCAGGTTCTACTGGCTTACCTTATGCAAAATTATGAGAACACGGCAGAATATCTGGTATCTGATAATGTGCGTCAGAAGCAGATTGTGGAGGTTATGCAATATGCTTACCGAAATCACAAAACCACCACGCTTGAACAAACTGCAAGTCATTTCCACTACAACCCCAGCTACCTCAGTGCTCGAATTCGGGAGCTGACAGGCCAAACCTTTTCATCTTTATTGAAGGAATATAAAATGGGCATTGTCCATCATCTGCTTACAAATTCAGATATTCCGGTGTATGAGATCTGTCAACAGGTGGGATACCAAAATCCCTCTCAATTCACGAGAACATTCCGCCAGAAATACGGTATGACTCCTGTGGAATACAGGCAGAAATATTCCACAGCTTCACATGACCCTAAATAGCAGGCCAGTCCAACCGTTGGCACTTTATAATAAAAACGCATATTTTCCGCTGCCAATTTGATGCACAGCATCTCCCCACGCCACGGTTGCGGTGGTATTGCAGGGAATGGTAACCGAAAGCTCACCCTCCCGGATCTCCATGATAATTTCCCCATAAGGGCAGCGGAGGCTGCGTTTTAAGTATCGTAACCTACCTGGATGGGGTTCAATTCGTATCTTTCGGAAGCCCGGTTCCTCCGCTGTAATGCCGCAGATATGGGATAGGATAAAGCGATCCACGCAGCCGAAGGCATAGTGGTTAAAGCTTGTGATCCCGGGGTCCTTTCCGGGACGCAGATTAAACCAGCTCTCCCACATGGCCGTTGCACCCATGTCCACCTGATAAAGCCAGGAAGGTTCATCACTCTGCCAGAACACAGCCTCTGCCAGATCTTCCCTGCCGATCTGCACCAGAACATCCAGCAGGTATGGTGTCGCCAAAAAGCCGGTGTCCAGCTTGCAGCCCTTTTCTTCCACCATTTGAGCAAGTCGTTCTGCAAATGCTTGCCTGTAATGCTCCGGAACGGCATCAAAGGCCAGTGCCAGCACATAGGCACCCATGAAATCCACGGGCATTCTTCCGTCTGCCATCAGCGTCTTTCCTATTGCCTGCTTCATACGCTCTGCCGCTTGCTTGTAGCAGGCGGCTTCTTTCTTGTTCAGCACTTCGCAGACTTTTGCAAACAGAGATATGCTGCGATAGCCAAACAAGGGAGCGGTATACCGGGCGGTATTTTTGCAATGGGAGTGATCCGGCTTGTATTCCTCGCTGGGGATGTGCCATTCGCCAAAGTGGAAGCCTGTGTTCCAGAGCCAGCGGTCATATTCTTCCGGGTATCCGCCCCGCTCATCCCTTGCGGTACGCAGGATGTAATCACACCATGCTTTCATGGAGTCAAACTGCTGCTGCAAAACAAGGGCGTTGCCTGTCATACGGTACATTTCCCAAGGCACGATCACCGCCGCATCGCCCCAGCCTGCCACACCGGTGAGCTTTTCTTCCCCAAAGGCCTTGGAATGATTGCGGATCAAGGTGTCATAATTGCGGCTGTGGGGCACCACAATGGGCACTACCCCATTCTCCCGCTGCTCCGCAGAGAGATTGCGCAAATAGCTGCTTAAAAACGGTGTCATCTCCTCGTTGCCTATAGCGGCGGAAGCATAGATTTGAAGGTCTCCGGTATATCCAGCCTTTTCCCGGGATGGGCAGTCCGTGGGAACAGACAGCATATTTCCTGCCTGCGACCAGCGGATATTCTGATACAAGCGGTTCAGCCGGGGATCGTCACATTGGAAATAACCGTTGTTTTCTTTTTCCGATGTCAAAAGCACAGCGGTAAAATCCTCCGCTTTGGGATTTTGGATACCTTCGACCTTTAGATAACGGAAACCATAGAACACAAAGGGCGATTCAAAGACGCGCACTTTTCCGTCAGAAACATAGCGGTCCTGCTGGGTTGCGAACATGGTATTCAGATAATTTCCCGAACTGTCCGGCTGCTCAAAGTAGGATAGGATCACTTCCTGCCCGTAAGGGATATCCATGGAGATCCGGGTCCTGCCGCAAAGGATCTGCCCAAAATCCACAATGGTTTCGCCTTTGGGGGAAATATAAATCTTCTCTGCGCCAAGCAGCTTCACCGGGCGGACCGGGTCCATAGGCTGTGCAGCAAGCTGCCCATAGCCATAGTCGCGCAGGCTCACCTTTTGGGGTGCAGAAAAGGGAACGGTCATATCCACCTTGCTGCCCCAATAAATATCCGAATATAGAATCGGTCCGGTTTGGCAGTTCTCCGTTCCGTCGGAGCATATGGTCTCCCGGCTTCCGTCGGCATAGGTGATTTCCAGCTGGAACAGCACCGCCGGATAATCATGGTGATCGCCATATGCACTGCGGCACATAGGGCACA